>JBAXAD010000031.1:0-24138 GCA_037142715.1 Paludibacter sp.
GATAATATCCAGCTCCGGGGTTTACAAAAAAAGTATCTAAAGGAGTGAATGTTTTTTTTAAACTTGTTGAAGAAACTGGCTGATTAATAATTTGAGGATCTTTGCACATTATAAAAATCGACAAGATACAAATCGATAAGATAACCTTAAGCATCCGCATTTACTTTGTCAGTTTAAAATAAGGTAGTCTATCCAATGGTACATCAATTTGGTAGGTTTTACCGCCTTTATAAATTTTTCCATCATCCGCCAGCCATTTGCCTTTTGGCAAAATAACAGAACGGGTAGTTTCCCCTTTCTTCAACATTGGCGCTACAATTAAATCTTTGCCCAATAAAAACTGATTGGAAATTCGCTCAAAACCTTGATTAGGATACAATAATTCCAACGAATACATGATTGGTTCACCTGTTTTGGCAGAGTTATCAGCAAGTTTCAGTATTTCTGGAGTAAGCTTCATTCTTAAATTTACAGTTTTCTTCACTGCTGCAAAATGAACACTATCCAACACGCGCCAAGGAGCAGCCGAAAATTGCATCATGGGCATCAAGGCATGACATTGCGCTGAGCGAACTATTAAATCTTGATCAATTTTAGCTCCATCGAAAAACGAAATAAAATCGCCACCACCAATTAAATCGGGACACGAAAACGTATATCCTACCAAATTTTCGATTAACATATTGGGCACTAAACTTCGTAAATCCTCCCAATTGTGTTTTTTATCGCGTAAGCGTTGAGCCAATGGTTGTCCAGCCATTTTCCAGCAGGCACGATATTCGTTGAGTGGATATTTTAGGCCGAATTCGGCAAAAAGTCGTGCATGTTCATTGGGTGTTACATCTCTCATACTCACCGCATTTTCATCAACCGGATAATACTTAAAATCACCTGCATCAAATTTGAATCCATCCACGCCATAGTAATTCACCAAGCGGTTTAGTTGCCCATCAAACCATTTTACGGCTTCAGGATTGGTAAAATCCAACACATGCGAGTAGCCGTTCCACCAGTTGATAAGAGCTGGTTCTTTGGCTGTTTTGTATGTTCCCGTACCATTTTTTTGCATCAAAAAGCCCCTGTTTTTACTTATTTCTTTGCAAATTTGGTATTGGTCTGGACTTACAAACGGACAAATCCAAAGCATTACCTTGAAGCCCATAGCGTGTAACTCATCAATCATAGCTTTTGGATTTGAGAAACGTCCCGGATGAAAATTCCAGACTCCATAGGCTTCTTGCCAAGTATCGTCAATCATCAACACACCTGCAGGTAATCCATTGGAAATTATGTTCCTAGCATATTTGAGAATGTCTTCCTGATTCTGATTGTATTGCAACTCAATCCAAGTATTATATTGCGGAGCAGAAAAAAGTAATTTATCCGGAGTTTTTCCCGATGCAGGGAAATAAGTCTGCGAAACGTATTCACGAGCCTCCTGAAGTGTATTACCAGATTTACCTGTTTTAATTTTCCCAACCAGATTGCTAATTATTATCTTTCCATCAACAATCTGAAACTTGAAAGGATCTTCGCTCCAAACATATTGTCCTTTGTTGGTGAGGAGCAATGGCTGAACCTGATTGCCAAAATTATCCCCATATAAATCATACGATTTCATAGTATTATAAGGCATATTGCATCCTTCGTTAACAATACCCGACCATACTTTTTCCCCTTTTTCGAGTGTGATTTCTATCGTTTTATTCTGTGCTTGCATTGTCAACGTTAACAATAAACAAGCATTTAAAATCAGTTTTTTCATCTTCTAAATATTTAAAATACAATACCTTAAATCTATTGAACAATAATTTTCCTTTTAATCCATTTTGAATACAAATCGTAATATAATCATATATTATTGTTTAAATGGCGGTGCCAATTCCTGACGTGGTGTTCCACCGCCACCAATTGAGTTAGCCGTGTTATTATTTACAATATTCAATGCTTTGTATATTTTTACAATATCACGTCCCCAAGGTGTAGAAGTTGACTGACTCATACTTAGCACAAAATCGAAACCCCAGTTTTTTTTAAATTCATCTCGAAATCTACCATTTGGACCCCATTCGGTTTCAATAGCATATACATCCCAACCTGTATCATCCACCACATAGCCACCATAATCTTGTAGTGCCTGTGCTAACATTTTGCCAGGTATAGTTTCAAACGCCATAGATTCCAACGTAACTGTACTGGGTATTGCCATCAATGCACCCATACGACATTCGGGAACAGGAGCAGATGACCGATTAATGCCATAACTTGTAGGAGCAGCAGCATCGGCAGCCAATGCTGGCCAGCGAAATCCTTTATTTACAGCATCATAGTATAAATTCTTTTTGCCACAGATATTCATTTTGATGGCATGACGAATAGGACCTGAAGTTGGTGAAAGCTCATGAGTGCGTAGCGATCCTCCTAGCACCGAAAGCCGGGAGCCGCCATGTGAGCCGTAATATCCTAGCCCGTATAAATCCTGATTATCAGCATACAAATATCCCGTTGTGGCATCTCCTCCATTGGTACAATGTGCAAAAGGTTGCGATTGCCAGATGGTTTTTTTATCTTTGAGTAGTACCGCAATACCTGCATTTGGTTTTCCACCATCCCAAGTAGCGGGACTTACCACAAAACTTTGGGGAATGGGCACATTTGCTTGTAAATTTAACGGTTGGTTGGGTGTGCAACGGTCACCTTCGCCCCATCGAACGCTACACCAATAAATTTTCATATCAGGTGCATCGGGGGTAAGTACGATATAATCTTCATCCAAAGTTAACATGCCACTGATTGGCAATTCTAATTTTGCTGGAACGTAACTGGCATTACTTCCAATAGGCATATTCCAGATGGAGTTTTGAGCAAATGGCCACAATAATGGATCGCGTGAGTCAGTTTTGTATTGATTCTTTATGAGAATATTTTTCTGTCCCTTGACACCTGTACCATCCATAGACGAAGCACGCACTGTTACTGTTCCATCGCCACCGGCAGTGAGTAAGCCATCTGTATTGATAGTAGCTGCTCCCTGGATATTATTCACAGTCCAAAGTACAGTTCTAATGGCTGCATCCGAAGGTTCAACCTGAGCTGACATTTGAAGTGTACCTCCTTTTGTAACAATAGAATCAGATGTACTTTTGACCGTAATGGAAGTGACTAATTTAGCTTCTGTTGTACAGGCAGTTATGCCAATTATCATTAGATATAAAGTTGTTTGTTGAAAGCGCATAATATGTTTATTTAATGATATTTTTAATTCTTGTTTTGATGTCAAAAACATCGTCGAGATTTAGATTTACAGGCGAAGTGCCGGTCATTGTCAACTCTCCCGAAAGTGCTTTTGCAACTGACTTCAGTGTAGAATCGTCGCACGAATAAGCATTTATAATGGTACTTACCCGTTCAAAATACTCATTGGCATGATAAGGCGAGCCTAGCGATACAACTATCACTTTTTCTTTATTGGTGGAATTGATACACCACACCGTTTGTGCCTGATTATCCCAAAATTGAAGTGGTCCAGGAGGATAATGAAAGTATCGGTTTGCTACAAATATTATCTTATCATATTTATCGGTAAGATCATCCGACCAAAAACCTCTTTCGTACAGAATATCACGTTGGAAATCTACATTGAAACCTTTTGAAATCAGTTCTTTTTGCAACTTAATTATTTGCTGAGTAGGATAATCGCCACGCGCACAAGGAGCAGCCAGACTAACCATTAGTATTTTTTCTTTCTTGTCAGATTTTAAGGGTAAAAGATTTTTCTCATCACGTACCAAGGTGATGGATTTATCGGCCACTTCTTGTGCTACTTTGTCGTATTCTGAAATTTCATCTACCGAAATTGGTTTTATCAATTCACGATCTTTTTTCAATAACCCGAATCGTTCTTTCATTGCCCACACGCGTTGTACAGCATCGTTGAGTCTGCTCATTGGAATTTCGCCTCGCTTGATACGTACCTCCACAGAATCGATAAACGCATACGAAGGCCACAACATCATATCCACCCCAGCTTCGAAGCTTTTAATTTCGCTTTCCAGATTCGTTTTGTAATACCCTCTAAATCCTGCCATTACCAATGCATCCGAAACAATTACACCTTTAAATCCGAGTTTCCCTTTCAATAAATCAGTCAGCAAATCTTTCGATAGAGTTGCCGGTGGATAAAATCCGTTGATTTTTGTTTTCTGATAGGCAGGTAACGAAATATGACCAGGCATAATACAAGCCACACCACTCTGAATCAACTCACTATATACTTTTCCGTAAGTTTCGTTCCAATCGGTTTTCGACAAGGAATTGCAGCTTGTAAGCAAATGTTGGTCACGATAATCTACTCCATCGCCAGGGAAATGTTTGATTGTAGCTGCCACACCATTCAATTGTAATCCGCTGATTTGCTGTTTCAACAGCCGAATGGCTTTATCTGGATTATCGGAAATGGAGCGTGTATTTACTATGGGATTAAACGGATTCAAATTCAAATCGCAAACAGGATGCAACACCCAGTTTACACCCACCGATCGTGCCTCCAAAGCCACACCTTCGCCATACTGATAAGCCAATTTCTCGTTATTTGCAGCACCAATCGACATTTCGCGCGGAAAGGCAGTCATGCCCGGCAATCCAAGCCCAGTTTCATAATCTTCCTGCATAATTAATGGCAACTTACTTGCTTGCTGGTATTCCACAACCGCTCTGCGTAAATGTTCGGTTTTGTCTTCACCTTTCACACCATCGAAAAGTTTATAACCCATGAAAAATGCCCCAACGGGATAATTTTTGAAAAAACCTTCGAGCGTACCATTTCCTAGTGTCAATTCCGTTTTTCTGTCGGGAAGCATCACCATGGTCTGTCCAATTTTTTCACGAACAGAAAGAGTTTTCCATGTTGTATCTTTGGGAATAAATTGGTTGCTCGCCACTCTTGCCTCAGTGTTAAAAACCGAAAAGAAACAAACCAGAAACAAAAACCCCCTAACCCCCCAAGGAGGAATAGGAAATGTTTTGTATCTATTTGATTTTAACTTTGAAAAATGCATAAATGAATCAATTTGAATGATTTAAAGTCTCTATGTCTTAAAATCCCCCCACTGAGGATTTGGGTGCTAATGGTGCTCTTCTCTTTCCACCTCCACCAATATTATTTGCCGAATTATTATCAACAACATGTAAAGCATTGTAAATCTTCGCTATATCTCTCGACCATGGTGTTGATTCTTTGTAAACGATAAAATCAAAACCCCAGTTTTTCTTGAATTCATCAGTAAATCTTCCGGTTGGCGACCATTGCGTTTCAATTGCAAAAACATCCCAGCCAGAATCGTCAACAATGTAAGCCCCAAAATCCTGAAATGCTTGCCCCAAAATCCGTGCAGGAACAGTTTCAAACTTTAGTGAATCAAGATTTATTTTAGGTGGAATTGCCATCAATGCGCCCATGCGACATTCTTTTACAATTGGCGATTTTCGTAGTGTTGCATACTTTTTACCGGCATAATCGTCGGAGGAAACAGCCGGCCAGCGAAATCCTTTTGTTTCAGTATCGTAATACATATTTTTTGCTCCGCAAATATTTATTTTCAAAGCATGCCGTATAGGTCCCGAAGTAGGTGTTAATTCATGGTTACGCAATGTTCCACCAATTGCAGAAAGCTTAGACCCGCCATGCGCACCATAAGATCCATCACCATAAATATCATTTTCATATTTTGAAACTTTCAACATAGTGGCATATCCATTATCAGGACAAAAAGAATAAGGTTGTCCCTGAACGATGGTCTTTTTATCCGCCATCAAAATGGCGATTCCTGAATTTGGAGTTACTCCATCCCATGTTTTCGGACTCACCTCAAAATCAGTTGGTATGGGATATTTTCCAATCAATTTTCCCGTTTTCACACAACGATCTTTCGTTCTGTCCCATTTGGCGTTATTTTCGTACACTTCTAACAAGGGTGCATCGGGCGTTAGTACAATTAAATCTTCATCTACCGTTATAATTCCTTGTTCGGGTTTTTCTAATTTTGCATCAACGTATTTCGCAGCACTACCAATGGGAGTATTCCATATTGAAGTTGTTGAAAATGGCCATAACAAAACATCACGAGTTTTCAAGCGCTTATATTCATATTGGTTTTGTAACAATGCATCCATATTGCTCTTTTTTTGCGAACATACGGGATAGCTTAGTAAAAAAACAAACAAGATAATATGTGAATATTTTTTTTTCATACTTACTCAGAAAAAGCATTTAAAATTTGTACTACAAAATCACTTTTTGAACCAATACTCTTTTATTTAACTGGAGTTGAATCAAATAGACACCTTTATTCAAATGAACAAATTGTTCGGACTCGACCCGTTCAGATTTAACTATTTGACCAAGGCTTGAAATCACTCTAATATCACCACTTTCCAACATTTTAAAGCCACCAGTATCTGGAGTTACAATTTTTTGAGTAATTTCAGAAGTAATTTCTTGAGTTAAAGTTGTAATAAATGCTGGTGCCAATGGCTGACGACGAGTGCCTCCACCGCCAATATTATCTGCCGAATTGTTTGTAACAATATTCAGAGCTTTATAAATCTTTACAATATCTCGGCCCCAATTTGTAGAAGTTGATTGGCTCATACTCACTACAAAATCATAGCCCCAATTTGTTTTAAAAATATCTCTGAACCGCCCATTTGGACCCCATTCAGTTTCGATAGCAAACACATCCCAACCGGTATCATCCACCACATAGCCACCATAATCTTGCAATGCCTGCGCTAAAATTCTCCCTGGTTCTGATTCCAATCCCAAGGATGCAATTGTAACAGTTGCCGGAATAGCCATCAGAGCACCCATGCGGCATTCGGGCTGTGCGGGCGTGGTTCTCAAACTACCATAATTGGTAGAAGCTGCTGCATCGGCAGCCAATGCTGGCCAGCGAAATCCTTTGTTTACAGCATCGTAGTATAAATTCTTTTTGCCACAAAGATTCATTTTGATTGCATGACGAATAGGACCGGAAGTTTTAGTAAGTTCGTGATTACGAATAGAACCACCCAAAACAGAAAGTCGTGAACCACCGTGCGAACCATAATAACCATTTCCATATAAATCCTGATTGTCGGCATATACATACCCTGTGGTGGCATCAGAACCATTACTGCAATGCGCAAAAGGTTGCGATTGCCAAATGCTATGCTTATCCTTGAGCAATACAGCTATTCCAGCATTTGGCGTTGTACCATCCCAAGTTGAGGGACTCACCACAAAACTTTGCGGAATAGGAACACTTCCCTGTAACTGCAAGGGTTGATTTGGTGTACATCTATCGCCTGTACCCCAGCGTACACTACACCAATTAATGTTCATGTTAGGCATATCGGGTGTCAACACTATCAAATCCTCATCCAAAGTGAGCATTTTTTGTGTTGGCATTTCTAAATTTGCAGGTACGTAATTGGCATTACTTCCTATTGCTGTATTCCAGATTGACGTAGCAGCAAAAGGCCACAACAGAGGGTCTCTTGTCTCTGACGTAATTTTTGATTGTGCAAATGCAACAGTTAAATTAGCTAGGCAAGTAAAAATAGAAGACAATAATATGAATGATTTGTATCTCATTGAAAAATGGGATTCAAGAATTAGTATTAAAAAATTGATTGAGTTTTTTCATGCAAAGTCGCTAAGGCTGAAAGTTAGAGTTTATATTCAAACTTTTTGTTTAGCGACTTTGCTAGAAATGAGGTCTATAGGATTACTTTCTGAACCATTATGCCTTTGTCAGACTGCAAGCGCACCAGATAAATACCTTTTTTAAGATTTAACATCTGACCAACTTCAACTTTTGAGGAAACAACAAGCTGTCCAACCATAGAAATTACTTGAACGTAACCATTTTCAGTCAATTGAATTCCACCATTGGTAGGCAATACAAAGTTTATATTTCTGATTATTGGGTTATTAAGAGCGGTTGGAGGAGTAACTACACTTACCGAACCATCTTCGAAAGCTCCCACCGCACGGGTTGCTGCAAACGAACGACCAGAAAAATCATTTTTATTTGCTGCTATTGCGGCTGCTACACTGTCATTTTGATTTGAAGCTACTCCTTTTCCTACCAAGAATGAACCAGATTGAATACTCCAGTTGGCTTTCAGATAAGAATCATCGCTTAATGCACCTGCAACTGAAGTAGGATTAACAAACAATGCCTTATCGCTTGCTCCCGTTTCGAATATTACATTTCCAGCAATTCTTTTGGGTGCGGCAGGATTATTATAAAATGATTTTCCCGTAGCATAGTTATTGAAACAGTTACCCACAGTTGAATTTTGGCTTGCAATTTCAACAGTAGTAGGGTCAACTGGAGATCCACTTAAGTATTTTACGTTTTTGTAAAACACGTTGTTAATTATATTCCAATAATAAGTTGCACCGGCATTAATCAACATCAGATTTCCACCCAAATTGCTAGTTTTGTTATTTGCAAAAGTATTGTTCACAATATGTATGGTTGAAGGTCCTGCTCCATTATTAAATCCAGATCCCAACAGACCTCCGGTAATGGTGGCTGGTGAAGTGGATGATTTAATATACCCACATTCATTATTATAAATTAGGTTGTCAGCAATTGAAGAAGGTAAACCTTTAGCAGGATCGTGCATATTGATGTATATCAATAAACCTCTTTGACGACCAGCTAACGAAGTCACTGTAGAATTACTGAAATCTGCTATTGTTTTGTTATTTCGAATGACGCAACCTACAATGCCGGGAGTTATATCTGTTAATTTTTGCTGATGTAAAAGTTCAATAAGCGGGGAGAATTGAGTATCTGTAGTCCCCGTAAATACACCTGTAACGGTATTATTCTGAACCAAACAGTACTCCATACGACCTTTATTCCAAACAAAAGGGCGAAGAGATGCATTGTTTGTTTTAAAAAAAGCATCTTTGATGGTACAATTCTTAAATGCTGTATTTGGACCAATTACAAATAACTGTACTTCAGTTGTTACCGTTGAGAAGTCGTAATTTGTAGGCATCCAAAATTCTAAACCATCTACAATACGGGTGTTAGTTTGTCCACCACACACAAAAGCACGAGCTCCGTTAGATAAATCGAAAATAATACGTGTAGGATACTTAAATTCCCAAGGCTCAACTATACCATTGCCATCCACATCAATTAACTGACGTTCTGAAAGATTCGTTTCATTGCCTTTAAAACCGCCAAACACATTCAAATCAGCAAAACTTAGCGCTTCTTTTCCTTGTCCTGCTTCGGTAGATGTTCTTGTATATGAATTATAACCAGTTAGACCATCAGCATCGCCCTGTATCCAAATATTGTCACCTGCCGCAGCACGCGCCTTTGCAGTGTCGGGGCTCAAAACTGCTGAAGCCCATGATAAACCATTATTAGTATTTAAACCATTGTAACTGCAATAAACAGTCTTAGCATTTGTAACCAAAGCAAATGCAGAAATGCACAAAAGTGCTGTAAAGAGTCTTTTTGTTTTCATTTTTATTAGTTTTTTTTTAAGTTGGAAAATTATTTTTTGATTCGTTTTTTTTTCTGTATTACCTGATATAAACTATCCACTATCTTACAATTTGTTCAAATAATCCCTTGTTTCATTAATTCCATCGCGCATTCTATTGCGGAAAATCAGGTTAGATGAAACATGATAAATGGTATCGTTTGATGGTTTTTTAAAGGTGTATTTCAAATTAAAATCATGCGTTTTTTTGTCGTAAGTATTTGCTCCATCGGCCAGTACAGCTGCCTGACCTGAAATTTGTTGATACGAAATACCAGAAGAATTAACAGTAATGTTAAATTTCAAGGGCGTGCTGACTGATGATCCGGTAAGTTTCATGGAGGTTGTATATTCTGCAATTGGTGCAGTAACCAACACCGTAAATGGAGCTTGTGTGAGCATTGACCAAGCCTGATCATTGCTTTCGTTTGCATAATTTTCCACAACTGTTGAACCAACTGTAACACCATTCAACTCCTTGCTAATGGTATTTTTATATAAATAATAACCTTCAGTTCCAGCCATGTATTTGACCTTAATAGTAACCGAATCATTCACTTTATTGATAGAATCGAGTGAAGTAGCCCAAATTTTCACTGGTATTGAAAGTTTACCTTTTAATGCCAAAGGATCATTAAGGAATTTTACGGAGTCAAGAACGATAGAAAAAAATCCTATAAAAGATTCTTGAGGAATGATGGCTTTTACAGTCCCATCTGTTCCTAGCAAAGATGCATAATTGTAATAATTAATTGGCATAATCACATGCGAAGTATCTGTAAGTGCAAATGCCGTTGTACCTAATTTAAAATTTACGGTTCGATCTAAATCGTTGTGAAGCATACCTGCCATGGCTGCCCCAATTCGGAATTGTAAGCCTTCACCAACAACTACTGTGCGAGTATAATCTTTCAGCGAGGCAAAATACACCATATTCTTAGTCAATTTTGCATCTAAATAACTGTCGTCGTATGCACAGCTAGAAAAAAACATGGCTATTGCTGAAAGTGATAAAAATAATTTATTGAGTTTCATAATTCTTTATTCTATAATTTTAGTATTTTACTATTTACTGTTAAATTCACAACAATCAATAACCCGCATTATTGACTAAATCTGGCGATTTGAGAATTTCTCCATAAGGTATTGGCAAATATGGAGAACGAAAACTGCGATCCTCTAATGCAGCTGAGGAATAAATGCTGTAAACCGAATAAGTCAATGGAGTTAAATCGTTTTTTCCATTACACCAACGACGCAAATCCCAGAACCGATGATCTTCGAAACAAAGTTCCAAGCGGCGTTCATTTTTCACAAAACTCATAAATGTCGTATTATCTACCTTATTACCAATAATATAGTATTTATCTTTGGTTGATGGACCTGAACCAAAAGCACGCTCACGAATTAGTCTTATGATTTGTTTCGGTGTAAAAGTATATGTCGTACTGTTCATATCGCCGGTAGCCATAAATGCAGCCTCTGCAAAATTCAAATAGAGTTCTGGCCGACCCAACAGAATTGCCGCCATGGTAGTTGTAACCGTTGGAGAGGTGAAACGTACAGCATTGTCGAGCAGTTTTTGTAAATAAAAACCTGTACGAGTATTGTTGGTGGCAACACCCGAAGCATCTGAACCTCCTGTTGATGTAGCTAGGGTAATTCCGGCAAATGATTCCCCATTTCTGACGATAAAATTATCCAGCCGAGGATCGCGGTTTAGATGTGGATTTAGAGGATCTAAAGTTACAGTAGATGCAATATCGGCAGGATAACCATCACTTTTCGGAAAAGCATTAATCAGATTTAAAGTTGGATTATAAGTGCCATTTCCCTGTAAACGAGGAGGATAATTTTCTTTTTCCATTGTTGATACAGCAGCATTTATTGGTCCGCGGAAGAAAATATCTTTATTGCTGACATCGCCATTATTCAAATTCATTTTGTTGAAATAATTGGCATAAGTTTGTAAAGCTATGCTTCCACCAGTAAGCTGAATTGCGCTTAACGCTTCCTTGGCAGCTCTTTTCCATAATTCTACATCGTTGCTAATATTAAATGCTGGACTTGCTGCATACAAAAACGCTCTTACTTTAAGCGTTTTTGCCGCAATACCTGAAGCATGACCTGCATAAGCTGTTGAACCATTGTCGAATGTAGCAGTTGTAGCAATGTTATTGTAATCAAGAGGCAGGTGCACAAATGCGCTGTCACAATCCTTTGCAATTTGAGCCACACATTCTTCGTAAGTGTTACGCGGAACATTCAGATTGTCAGTTTCCTTGTAATAGCTTGTTCTGATTGGAAATCCATACACTTTATTGTCAGTGCCAACACCACCATATTTTTGGAGCAAATCAAATTCGTACCAAGCACGCAGGAAATAGGCTTCACCAAGTGTGTAATAAAAAGTCCTTAAGTTTACACCAGGGTCATTGTCAAAAATTACTGGTGTGGGTACTGTTTTGGTAAAATCCAATACCATGTGTTCCATATACCAGTTAATATAATTAATGTTGGTATAATTGCTCGACCATGTATCACCAAGTGGATTTGACTGTGCCGAAATGCCGAATTTAGCTGCTTTCGATGTAATTGAATTGTCGTTGTTGGCAACCATGTTGTCGGTGGTAGCTTCATAAGTCAGATTAACACGACTTGGAATACCAAGGTACGCACGATAGAGCACTCCTAAGAAATAATCTTTCGATTTCAGTAAATCATTTGACCCAACATAGCTATCTTTCGATGGTTCCATAAAATCGGCACACGAAATCAGATTCAGAACAATCGCTGTAATTGATAGGTATTTCAATAATTTGATTTTAATATTTTTCATATTCCTTGTAACTTTTAATTTTTTTAAAACGACATTGATAATCCCACTGCATAAGTGGTAAATAATGGATAATTATTTACTCCCGCATCAAACGATTCTGGATCTAATGCTTTGATTTTCGAAATTGTAAAGAGGTCAGTTCCATATAATGAAATCTTAAATTCGCTCATTTTCAATGCTTTTACCCACTGTTTTGGAAATGAATATGACAGTGCCAAATTTTGCAATTTCAAGAAACTAGCATCGGCAGTCCAATAATCCGATCCAGTCTGATAGTCGTTAATTCCGCCGCCTGCGGTTAATAGTGGATGTTGATTTCCATTAGGCAATCCGTCAACAACAGTAGTTGAGTATTTTCGGGTTGAATAATTTTGGAAATAACTGCTCAAATAAGTATGGTATCCTCCATAACCTACCACATTGGCAAATAACTCTATACCTTTATATTCCAATTTAAGGTTGCCAGCATACATTAAGCGTGGCATTGAGTTACCGATAAGCACTTTATCATATTGATTTATTACCTTATCACCGTTCAGGTCTTGATAAATAATATTCCCAACTTTTAAACTTTTTGGATCCATATAACTTGGTGTTGCCATTGTACCAGCCAACACTGAATTGATGTCATCCTGTGTATAAAAGCCAATGGCGTGATATCCTCGTATATCATCTGTAGCGTCGCCAATAGTACTGTAATTTGGGTCAGGTAATTCATCTACAACAATTTTCTTGGTTTTGCCGTAAGTTAAGTTTCCTCCTATTGTGTATTTGAAGTCACTAACTTTTCCTGAATACGATGCTACAGCTTCAAATCCTGTTAATCCGGTTTGACCAAAGTTACTAGATGGAAGGAAATTAGATCCTCCACTGATGCCAGGCATTGTATTGATTCTCTGTGAAATCTGACCAAAAGATAAGTAATCGAAATAGGAGACTTTGAAATGAATAGCATTGAAAAGTTTTGTTTCCAAACTTAGGTCAATTTCCCGCATTTCGGGCCAAGAAAGTATATCGCTTCCAGCACGAACCACATTGGTTGTATTGCCTGTGGCTGATGAATTGAAGATATAAGTATTGGGTGGAAATTGATTATAATACCAAGTATTTCTCCATAAATAAGGCGAGAGATTATCATCACCCATAACTCCCCAAGATGCATTTAATTTAAGGAAGTTGACCACATTAGAATTCTTCAGGAAATCTTCTTTTGATACTGTCCAACCTGCTCCAACCGATGGAAATACTTTATATCTTTTATCGGGAGCCATAATTTGAGAACCAGAGTAATTAGCAACAGCTTCCAAGTTGTATTTTCCTTGATAACTGTAATTTACTCGCATGCCAAGATTCTGGCGTTTGTAGTCGTAAAGCTGACCAGCAGTATTTAACTGCGACATAAAATAGAATAAATCTGCTGTAATGGCATGATTACCAAAAGTACGGTCGTAATTAAAGGTATTGGCAAAAGCCCACCGTTGAGTATATGCATTGGCACCCATCGATTGTGAAGTTGCATTTTTCTGCTCACGTAGCGTTTGAATAGCAGTTACATTGCCATCAAAATCGTACGATTGTGCTTTATATACACCGAAAGTATTGATCTTACTCAGGTTTTGCATGTGGAAAATATCAAAGTTGAAAACCGGAGACCATGATAATCCTTTTAAAATCCCACTAAGATTGATATTTAGATTTATATCAGCTTGCACTCTAAGCGAAGTTTCACGTTGGTAACCACTTAAAGCTTGTCCTCCATAAGGGTTGTCCTGCCATGTTGAAGTACCTCCAATGGTATCAGTACCTGTTTTTAGAAAAATAGGATAAGCATTAGGATAGCGCGAAGATAAAGTTGACAGATTAAAATTGCCAGGGAATGTATTTTCGCCTAAAAAAGTAGCTAAATTAGCAACAAGTCGGATATCTTTTGAAAATTGAGAATTTACATTTCCTTGAAGATTAAAGGTTTGAACTCCTGTTTTGTTATTTCCATAGGTTTCAAAATTTCCTTCATTTTTGTAGCTTCCATGAACATAATAGTTAGTTTTGGCATTACCACCAGAATACTCGACCATCATTCGTGTAAAATCCATGTTTTTTCGCAGAAACTGTCCATAATAATCCACATCGGGAAACTGATTGGGGGACGTTTTGAACTGATAGGCATCCAAAACATCTTGCGTATAACCCTGCCCTGAAGGCAATACACCCTTATTATCGTTCATCAATGCTTTATTGTAATTTGTGGCATAGTCAAACGAATTCATGTATTTGGGAATGACAGTTGGATATTTTACTCCCTTTTGAGCAGAAACCGTAAATTTGGGAACTCCCTGAGCACCACGTTTAGTAGTAACCATGATAATTCCATTGCAAGTGCGACCGCCATACAGTGCTTTTGAAACCGCATCTTTAAGAATTCTGATTTCGGCTATCTGTCCTTCGTCATAAGACGTTAATGACCTTTCAATTCCGTCAACCAAAGTAATATAGCCTCCAGAAGCCCCTCTGACATACATGCTGAAATTATCTTCACCAGGATTGCCATTGTTTTGCAAAATAAATAGCCCTGGTAGTTGTCCGGCTAATGCTTCCTGAACGGATACAGCTGGATAATTTAAGAGGTCTTCGCCCTTAACCGCATCGGTATTTCCAACAAAACGGTTGTAATCTTGCTTACCATACAAAATATTGATTTTACTGCTTTTTGGAGTAATTACAGAATCATTTTTTTGTTGAGCACTTACAACTGAAAATTTTGCTCCAAATGCAAGTGTGATAGCAAGTAGTATTTTAATTTTTGAACACTTCATAATTAGTATTGTGATTTTGTTTCTATACTTTTTTTTAGATTATGCTGATTTATAGAAGTTTACCAACCAGGGTTTTGGGTAAAATTAGGGCCTAACTGTGTGTTTTTATATGGAATAGGAAACAAATAATGTCTATCCTGCCATTTCAGCTGCAAGTTATCAGGTAATGTTACCACAGTATATTCAAAAGTACTAGCACCTGTTTTCTTTATGTAAACACCTTTCTGATTAAGTACTGAAGGATCTAGCATTATTTTCCAACGACGCAAATCGTAAAATCGCTTTTCTTCAAATGCTGTTTCAACTCGATATTCGTTTCTGATTTTTTCTTCAAACTGAGTCATATCACCGGTTTGTAACCATGCTTTACTGCCATCATAAAGTGGCATTCCGGCACGTGCACGAACTTTATTCAATGCTTGTGCTGATGTCATTGTAAATCCCGAAATTCCCTGTGGAGCTGCATTTGGACCCCAAGCCCTATTGGCTGCTTCAGCATAGAATAAATACAAGTCGGCCAAACGGATTTGATTCCATAAAATGCTGATTGTTCTTGACGGAGGCGGTGTTGCAAATGAAGCATCACACAATTTTGCGTTATAATATCCAGTGTATGTGAAACCATTTACCGCTACCTTCTGTGCAGTTACCTTTAGTTCTTTTGCTACAACATTGTCCGACGCTTCATTCCAAATCTGAACAGTTCGGGACAAATTGGCAACCATTGGATTAATAGCTCCATTATACATGATTGTTTTGTAGAACCGAGGGTCACGTCCTGTATATGGGTCAGTCCTGTATTTATTTGATGTGGGGTCAACTGGCAATCCATCAGCCCATTGAAAACTCTGAGCCAGATTTTCGGTTACTGACTCGGCGCCATTAAACGAACCGCCATTCATCATGTCCGATTGAATACCAATCCAAACGGGCGTCCAAGATATTGACTGATTAGCAGTTAATCTTCCAAAAAGAACCTCTTTATAGGTACTTGTTTTGGGATTGACAAACAAATTATTAAATTCGGCAAATGGGGCTAACGCATAATAACCGGAATTTTCTGCCACGTTAATTGCTTCTCCAGCCGCTACAGCTGCATTAGTCCATAAACTATTATCACCCGCTGGATTGGCAAAAGGACTTGCAGCCCACAACAAAGCCTTTGCTTTATAAGCCAATGCAGCCATTTTTGATGGTCGCCCCCAATTCTTATCCTCCACAACAGGAACTAGATATTGAGCTGCTTTGTTGAACGTTTCAGCTATTTTTTGTGCAGTTTGCGTATAAGTCAAACGCGGTAAATCCATATTAGCATCAGCAGCCATTGGTTCTTCCAAAAACGGCATGCCGCCCCACCCTTCGAGCAATGTAAAATAAAAATGACCTTTCAGAAAATATGCCTGTCCTAATATGCCATTAATTTGTTCAGGTGTACCATTTGTAATTCTGTTGGCATTTTTTATTGCTATGTTGCAGATACGAATAGCTCTCCAACAGTCATTAAAACGTAAGTCGCCACCCTCTGAAAAGTACAGAACATCTCCAGCCCAATCGGCTAAAAAATTTCCCCAGCGATTAGGTTGCTTTGGGTGCCAATTACTCCCTTGGTTTGGAATACAATTGTCAGTAATTGTTTCACGTAGTCCATACATACGTTTGCCATGAAAATTAGAGCCTACATACTTAGAGTCCATGTTATTGCCTAAGTCATTATCATCAAAGTAGCAATAAGGTGCAAGTACCTGGTCGATGAATGCCTGACTTTTAGTGTAATCAGTAAAAATTTGTTCATCTGTAAACGCTACCGAATCAGGTGTTTGGTTTAAATAATCGACACAGGAATTAAATACCAAAACACAAATGGGTAATATTAAAAAAGCTATTTTGTTTTTCATTTTTCAAAAATTTGTTCTTAATTACAAACTCAATTTTATTGATAAGGTAATACGACGTGGTAAAGGGTAAAATTGAAACGAGCCACCATAATCACCACCGTAGAAATCGGTTGAACCTTCATTTTCAGGGTCACCCAAAATATATCCTGGTGCTATTGTTAACAGATTTGAACCCTGTAAAGCAACACGGGCAGAAGTCAATCCCATTGTTTTCACCAATTTGTTTTGAAGTGTATATCCAATTTCCAAAGATTTTAATTTAAGATAACTGGCATTGACAATACCTTTGCTGGTAGTATTATATCCTCCCCATATCGCATATTTAGCGTTCGGGTTTTGTGGAGACCATACATCGCTTGAACTTGTTCCTTTTAAAAGTATGTATGAGTCAACAGGATCATACGACCACATTGGATTGGTGTAATTACCAAATGATTTACTTACAGAGTTTACGCCCTGAAACAAGAAGTTAAAATCGAAGTTTTCATACGAAAGACCAGCCGAAAAGCTATACGTGGTGTTTGGACGTGAAGTAAATCCAATGGCAACAGCATCGTTGCTTGTGGTTCCATCGCCATTGAAATCGAGCACTTTGTCACCACCAATAATCAGATTGTTTTGTCCCAATGAATAATTCATTAATTCATCCATATTTTGGTAGTAACCAATATTTTTACTTGAGTAAACCTGTCCTATAGGTTTACCCTGACTTTTTTGAAAGTCATCCATAAATGCAGGGTCGCCATAAGACACAATTCTATTTTCGTTAAAGTTATAATTCCCTTTAACCCAATAGAAAACTTTTCCAATTTTGTCATTATAACCAAGTTCTATTTCGTAACCGTGCTTTTTAGTTACACCAATATTCTGTGCCAGCATACTTTGACCAAACATTGCAGAAATATCTCGTCGGGTAGTAAGAATTCCATCTCTCTTTTCATCAAAAAGATCAATTGTGCAAGTTAATTTGTTTTGAAATAGTCCAATATCTAATCCAAGAGAATTTTTGATTGATTTTTCCCATCGTGCATTAACGTTGGGAGCAGCACCTTCTGTTACTGATGAAAGACTGGTTTGTGTTTGAGTTGTTCCTGTCTGAATAGATTTCCAGTTGGTATATTGTGAAATATACAAGAAACCATTCGTGCCATCATAACCGCCTTCTCCATACGAATACCTCAGTTTTAAATTACTCATGGCTGGAAGATTTTCTTTAATAAATTGTTCTTTGGCAATGTTCCAACCACATGCAATAGCAGGAAAATATCCAAAACGATTGTCAGGGGCAAACTGCTCAGAACCAGCTATACCCAAGTTAGCTTCAAACAAGTATCGTCCATCATAATCGTAAGTAGTACGCGCCACCCAGTTTTCTTCATAATGTGAAAAATTGGAACCTGTCTGGCTATTTCGGCGACTGAAAACACCCAATGCACTTAGATTGTGTTTGCCAAAAGAATGAGCATAGTTCATTTGAGCACTGTAAACCAAGCTTTTGAATGGAGATCCATATTGCGTAATGGAAGATTGATATGGATTTTGAATAGGTGATAAATTATTGGTTTTGTCGTAAATATACCTTTGCCATTCGTAGGTATTACCTACCTCTTTGTAAATAAAGTACTCACCCATATAACCATATCCACCACCACGCCAAGTTGATTCATTGTTATAACTTAACGATAATTTTGCATTCAAACCTTTGGTTATAAACCCTAGGTCTTGCGCTAGATTAATATCGGTAGTTAAACGGTCGCGCATGGAGCGTACAGTTCCTGTTTGGTTATGAATATAATCAATCGTTGCCGGAATGGTATAGGGAATCAGTGTTCCCGCTGTTCTTCCCGATACAATGGGAAAAGTAGATGATGGATGTGCAGCAACAAACTCTTCGGAATAATAATAGGGCGTTGTATAAGGAGGTGAAACCAAAATACTACTCAACACTTTTGCTGGCACACCATAATCGCCACCATGACTGTCGGTACCCACATAGCCTCCACTCGAAAATGATAATTTTGTAGATTTACTTAGGTTGAAATCAAAATTCATACGATAATTAACCCTGTCGTATTTGTACGATGGATCGTATTGTGATTGATTGTCTTTAACAACATCGCTTTCATGCAAATAACCCAATGTTAGAAAGTATTTAGCATTAGCAGTACCACCTCTTGCCGAAACAGATGCTTGAGTGTCAAATGCAAATTCCTTCACATTATATTTCCAGGTGTCAATGTCAGGATAAACTAAAGGCTTGTCCTGAGTTTGATAGTGATTTAGCACATCGTCGGAAAGCACATAATTATAATAGTTTTTATTTCTATACAATTCATTTCTTGCCAGCAAAGTATTGTACGCATTTTGTTGAATGCTGCTTGTTGAAGGTTGTTTCAATGTTTGGTCGTAAGTTACGGATATTTCCATTTTACCTTCCTGGCCTCGTTTGGTAGTTATCAATATTACCCCGTTTGCTCCTTTAACCCCGAAAACTGCTGTTGCCGATGCGTCTTTCAAAACAGAAACACTTTCAACTTCTGAGGGGTTAATGTCGTTCATACTGCTTTCTACTCCATCAACCAACACCAAAGGGGTTCCACTTCCGGTTGGCGAGGAAAGTCCACGAATGTAAATTTTAGAATCATTCGAACCTGGTAATCCTGTTGCCTGAACTGTCACCAATCCAGCAACACGGCCAGCTAATGCATTGGAAACAGATGTTACACCCGCTTTCATTAAGTCAGCACCCTTTACTTGCGAAATTGATCCAACCACACTTTCTTTCTTTTGAGTAGCATAACCAACCACAACTACTTCGTCCAGTCCTTTCGAATCCTCACCAAGTACAACTTTTAAAAAGCCTTTTCCTTGTACAGCTACTTGTTTAGATTTATAGCCAATATAAGAAACATTAATTGTTGTACCATTTGAGGCCTTGATTGAAAATTTACCATTTATATCAGTAACAGTACCTGTTTTTGTACCTTTTACTAATATCGACACCCCTGGAAGATACTCTCCCGTTTTCTCATCTACTACAATACCGTTTAAAGTCTGATCTTGAGCTGACACTGTAATGAAGAAAATACTGAAAAGTAATAAAAGTATTGCTTTCAGAGAATTAAGTTTTTTATTTACTTTCTTTTTGTACATAATTTTTATTTGTCAAAATATTGATTTGTTATTTCAGCTGATTTTTGAGATAAATATTATTAGAACTTGAATTTTGTGCCGAACCACATCACTGGGTGGAGAGAAGGAAGTAATTTTACGCATGCTTTTAAATTTATAGGTTTACTTTAGTTTTTACGTTGCAAAGGTAAGAGCAAGTTTAAAAAATAAGGTAGAACTTTAGTTTTATTCGTACCTAATTTTTGTTTGTCTGTTTAAATTATATTTATTATCTATCTAATTATCAGATAAAAACAATATTTGCCAATAAAAAAAAAACCACTACTCAATATAATTTTATTGAATAGTGGGATATTTCTGAATCTTTTTAAAAATCTATTGAATTATCATTTATGCACCTGCACACCCTGATGATTTACATCCATACTTGCAGCTATTTGCAGGTGAAACGTTGCTCTTTCTGAATTACCAATTCCCAAATAACCTAATCCTAACATATAATGACAATGGATTTTATTTCGGAATGTCAAATCATCATCCCAAATAAGTAAATCGGGCAATGAAACGGCAAAGTAATCGAGCTTAATTTGCTCATCGAAGTGATTTTCACCAAAATCAATCAATTTATCAAAACGGATTATTGCATCTTCAACTCGTCCCAATTTCAAGAGGGCAAGTCCCTGATAAAAAATCTTGTCGGGCTTTTGGTCATTGTAGAAAATGGCAGCGGCTGGTTCTGTGTTGCCATCTTTGGCTAATTCCCAATATGTTTTTGCAATTTCAATTTCTCCGAGCCCTTCATAAGCACAACCAATCCAGTAGTGAAAATCGTTTTCCTGTGCACCATGTAATTTTCCTTCGCCAAGATTGTGAGGATATTCCAAACATTGCAGTAATAACTGAATTGCCGTTGTATGCTCTTTTTTCACTATAAACTGTTTGGCTAATTCTACTCTTGCCAACTGATATTGTGCCGGCACTTTGCCTTCGCCACCTTCCCAAGGATGAAAAACACGATTATCAATCAACTCTATCGCTTTAGTGTAATTACTTGTCTGATTACAAAGTGTGGCATATTCAAGATACAAATCATCCCGCTGTTCAACCAACTCAAAATGTTTTTGCAAAAATTCAAGTCTTTCTACATGCGGACGGCAAATTCTCTTGTACAATTGGTCGAGCTCCATCAGTATCCGTGCATCGGTTGTATCGAGTGCAAAGGCTTTTTCCAACATTTGAACAGCTTTTTCTTCTTGATTCATTTTGTTAAAATAGGCTAACGAAAGATTTCGGAGTACTGTCGGGAAAGTGTCGTCATTTGCTGCCGATTTTTCCCAGCAGGCAATCGCTTCAGGATATTGACGTTTATCGTACCAAAGATTTCCCAAATAATAAGGTGCTTTGGCATCTTGCGGATTCAATTTTTGTGCACACTCCAACGCCATTATTGCTTCTAAACGGTTAGGGAAACAAAATTCAGGTGGATATGCTGCCGCTTTTTCAAAAACAGTTATTGCCGCTTTGCCTGCCAAGCTCAATGCCCAACCCATATAATAATAAGTCATAGGCGTGGTTTGACAAACCTCACCCCCAACCCCTCTCCTCAAGGAGAGGGGAGAAGAAAGTTTAATTCCTTCTTCCAATACTTGAATGGCTTCGGAATACATTCCAGCAGCAATATAATCCAACGCAACAATTTCGTAATTATGAATTTCGCCGCGCATCAGTTTATTCAATTCAGCCAAAACCTCCACATTGCCAGTCAACAAATATTGCTCAAATCGGCATCCAAAGTTGAACAAATCAATTTTCAACGAATCTTCTATCCAATTCAAAGCATCTTCATTTTTTCCGAGTTTGCGCAAAATGGTCGATTTAAGAGCTCGCGCTTTGTGGTTGTGCCAATTACGAATCAGCGATTTTTCTACTTCATAAAGTGCGTTTGTCAAATGATTGTTTATACATGAAATTTGCGCACAACCAAAGTAACCGGCATCCTGCATGGCAGCATTCCAGCATGATTTATAAAAAGCATCATAAGCTTCTTTGTTTTTACCCTGATATTTTAGAGCCAATCCCAAGTTATAGCGTGGTTCGCCATCATAAGGATTCGGATTGCGTTGTAATTGAGTTTCAATGGCTACATTGAAGTGTTTTTCCGCTTCCGCAAACTGACCACGACGCAGCAACCAAAGCCCCATGGCATTATTATTACGTACATCGCTCGAGTCACGCTTTAATGCTTCCAGGTAATAATCGGTAGCATTGTAAGTGGCATGACGGTATTGCTCCAAATGTAATCCGGTGAGGTAAAGTTGTTCGCAGGTAGGCGTTTCTTCGGGTGACAGTGCTGCTTTTGCCGCTTCAGCATGTGGGCGTTCCTGTTTTTCGGTTCGTATGGCAAGCAATTCAACACCAAATGAATTCAACACAACTAATTCAAGCTCATGAATCTCTATTTCACCGACTTCAATTTCTTTTACATAGACCGTTTCGGGGCTCAAATCGACTGTTTCAGAGAATAACCTCACCCCCGACACCTCTCCTTGAGGAGAAGGGGGAAGTGCGCATAACAAAACATTGGTGTTATTTTGAGCCGATGTTACAAACACCTTCACAATAACTTTATCCCCAACTTTTTCAATATTCATCAACACATCTTTCGATGCATTTTTTACCACACCTAACTCGCGATATGGCAAAAAATACTGTGTAAAGGTCTTTTCTTCGTATGGATTGAGCCAAGTGAAATCGGGTTGATTGTCGGTAAATACTCCAGCCATAAGCTCAATGTATGGGCCATCTTCGTCGGTGAGATTTCTATCCCACGCTTTTCCAAAATCGCCATTTCCCCAAGTCCATTGCTTTTTTCCGGGCGAAACATGATGATTAGCCACGTGTAATACACCTGCTTGCGTGTCGTTTTCGTATCCACCTACAAAGTTGAACTCCGAATTGATAGCCATATACGAAGTGGGGACTGGGATGTTTTTATAGTTCGAAATATCGACTCCTGCCGAATAATCAATTTTGTAATATGTTCCCATTGCAATCGGAAAAGTGGAAACATCCCGTTTACCATGATCGAAAACCGCATGTACATCGGGTGGAAAGACCGATTGATAAAAATCATTTACCGCCACAGCCGGATTAGCCCACCAAAGGAAAGTTTGTGGAACAGGAGTAGGATTATAGAGATTTGCTTTAATTTCCAAGTAAGCTTTTCCAGGATGCAAAGTAAATCCAGCCATTCCTTTTTGATGAAACATTTTTTCGTTTTCACTCACCCAAACAGTTACACTTCCATCGGCATTGTGCTCAATGCTATGGTCAACAGGTAAAAAAGTACTTGGACGATGATGTTGAGGCCAGTTAAACTCTATTCCTCCCGAAATCCACGGACCTGTCAAACCCACCAATGCAGGCTTAATGACCTGATTGTAGTAAATAAAATGGCGTTGCTTAATTTTGTCGTAAGCCATTTGCACACGTCCACCCAACTCAGGCAAAATCATGATTTTGATGTATTCATTTTCAAGAAAAACAGCGTTGTAAATTTTATCGTGCTTTTCATCCGCAATTTTTTCGATTACCGGATAGGGATACACAACACCACTACTTCCTTGATATACACGCTTTTCCAAAAAGATTGGATTTTTTTCGGGTTGACCAATCTCGTAGGTCGGAATGGAAATTTCTTCGTTCCAAACCCTTACTTCACTTTTTTCTACTGTATTTTTAATCAAATACTTAGTTATTTCTTCCATGAAAATATATTGTAATGAATTATTCTAATTTTACTATTTAACTAATTCTTTCTCAATCTCTTCTAAACTTTTCCCTTTGGTTTCGGGTAGTTTTTTAAGAATAAATACAAATCCAAGTAAACAAATACCTGCATACA
>JBAXAD010000032.1:0-23955 GCA_037142715.1 Paludibacter sp.
GCCTACTTCACTCCATTTTTCGGCTCACCAGACAAGGTCAGTCCAGTCCAAGCATTAGTGAATTAATAACAGGCGGATTTTTAAACACAAATAAGACATATTTTTAAAAAGCACTTCCAACAAAACTATGAAAATACTTCAACTCAGATTTAAAAACTTGAATTCACTGATAGGAGAATGGGAAATTGACTTTACTTCTCCACAATACGTGTCGGAAGGGATATTCGCCATTTCGGGGCCAACTGGTGCCGGAAAATCCACCATTCTGGATGCAATTTGTTTGGCATTGTATGGTCGTACGCCTCGGTTGGACAAAATATCGGTTTCTACCAATGAAATAATGTCGCGAAAAACGGGTGAATGTTTCGCTGAAGTGGTTTTTGAATCGCAGAAAGGGAAATTCCGAACCACCTGGAGCCAGACAAAAGCCCGAAAAAGTGCGACTGGTAATTTGCAGCAACCAAAGTTTGAAATCTCAGACTTTGAGACAGGAAACATTATTTCAAATCAAATAAGAACCACCCAAGAAACAGTTGAAAATCGTACGGGCATGGATTTCAATCGGTTCACTCAATCGATGATGCTGGCGCAAGGTGGTTTTGCGGCCTTTCTGAAAGCCGATGCCAATGAACGTGCGCCAATATTGGAACAAATTACCGGCACAGAAATTTATAGCACCATTTCCAAAATGGTTTTTGAACGCAATAAAGTTGAAGCCAATAAATTGCAAGTAATTCAGGCCGAAACCAATGGCATTGTTATTATTGCCGATGAAGATTTGATAGTATTAAATGAAGAATTGATTGAAAAACAAAAGATAGAATTAGAACAAAGCAACCTCAAAACCACCATTGACAATTCCATTAAATGGTTGAATGGCATTGATTTGCTTAAAAAAGAATTGATAAGCATTGAGCTAGAAGAAGCTGCGCACGAAACCGAATTGGAGGCATTTCGTCACGAACGTGAAGTGCTGCAACAAGCGGTGAAGGCTTTTGAGTTGGAGGCTGACTACGTGGCTTTGACCAACGAACGAAATGCACAACAGCATGACAAAAATAGCCTGGCAAAAGCCGAAATTGAATTGCCAGCATTACAAATCACATTGAACACCGCCAATTTGGAAATGATGGCAGCAAAAGAAACATTAGAAAATAATGAATTACAAGCCTTGACTGAAAGAACTTTTATCAATAAAGTGAGGGAAATAGATGTGAATATCACCCATCAAAAAGCGATACAGATAAAAACGAATGAGGAAATAGAAGAAAAAAACAAACTAAAAATAGAAATAGTTGGCAAAATCAAAGTCCTGACAGAAAGCATTCAAGCCAAACAAAAGGAACAAGCGAATGCCAAAACCTACCTTGAAGCGAACAATCGGGATGAAAGATTAATAACAGAATTTGGCGGAATAAATGCTTCGCTCAACAATTTGCAACAAGCAAAAAATGCAATTGGCAATATAAAAACGGTGTTGAACGGATTGGCAAAACAACATAGCGTTGAATCCGAAAAACTTGTTGAGGACAAGAAAAAGTTTGAACTTGAAAATGCAAAATTGAAAGTCGCCACGGAACAAGCAACTGCTATTCAGAAAGCTATCAATGAGTTATTGAATAAAAGGACAGTTGAAGATTATAAAAACGAACAAACATTACTAAACCATAAGCTTTCTTTGCTACGAGAAATAGAAAGCCTGGAACAAAAAAGACGGCAACTGGAAGACAACAAGGCATGTCCATTGTGCGGTTCACTGCATCATCCTTATGCTGAAGGAAATACGCCTTCGATGAACGAAACCGACCTAAAAGTGAAGGCAACAACTGAGTTAATTGCCCAAATAGAAAAGGCAAACTTGGCATTGGCACTCGCCGAGAAAAATCAACAAACCATAGCCAATGCACTTACACGTGCAGAAGCTGCATTGCAAATTACCCAAAATAACATCGAAAAAATTGATGCTGATATTAAAGCCGAAAAAGCCAAGGAAAAGCTTGCAATGACGGAAACCGAAGCGATGAAAGTGGCAGTATTGGCTTTGCTTTTGCCACTTGGGATAACAGAATTGGCCGCAGATGGACTTCGAGAATTGAACGAAAACCTGAAAACTCGACTAAAACTATGGAATGAAAATTCGGAAATAAAGAACAGTATTGACGAAATAATTCGTACGCTGGATACTAATATTGTTACCAAAAATGCATTATTGGCAGAGGCAATCAAGTTGGCAGAAGAAATTGTTATCAGCAAAACTCAGATTGACAATGCGCTAAATAGTATTTTGGCCGATAGGTTGGAACAGTTTGGCGATAGAAATACCGACACGGAAGAAAAACGGTTGGACGATTGGCTCAAAACAGCAAGAACAAAGCAAACCCAAACGCAGCAAAAGTGGAGCGAATTGTCGAACAATTTCAATGCACTAATAACTCAAATCAATCAACGCAGCAAGGCAATTACCGACAGAAAAACACCATTGCTTGTATTAGAAAAAGCTTTTCAACTGTTGCTATCAAAAGCTGAATTCATTACCGAAACTGCATTTATCGAAAGTAAATTTGACAAAGTGACAAGAGAAAAACTGCAGACAAAAGCTTTAGCTTTGGACAACAAAAAAGTGGAGATTCTGGCCACAAAACAAGAGCGGAAAACCCGTCTCGATAGCGAAGAAATAAAGAAATTGACCGTTGAACCGATTGAAATATTAATAACGCAAAGTGAGGAAATAGCAAAAATAATAGATGCAGCCAAAGAGCGGAAAGTAGCTATCAGTGAGCAACTAAAGAACAACGAGGAGGGGAAAAAGAGAATTGGTGAGATTATGTTGCGAATTGATTTGCAGAAAAAAGACTGCGTGAAATGGGACGGATTGAGTGCCTTGATTGGGTCGGCCGATGGCAAGAAATATCGGAACTTCGCGCAAGGTTTGACCTTTGAAATCATGGTATCACATGCCAATAAGCAACTCACGAAACTGACCGACCGCTATTTGTTGGTGCGCGACAAATCGGAACCGCTGAACTTGAACGTGATTGACAATTATCAAGCGGGCGAATGTAGGTCAACGAAGAATTTGAGTGGTGGCGAGTCGTTTTATGTTAGTCTGGCATTGGCACTGGGCTTGTCGAGCATGTCGAGCAAAAATGTGCGGGTAGATTCGCTTTTCCTCGATGAAGGTTTTGGAACATTGGATGAAGAAACGCTTGAAATTGCCCTGCAAACCTTGTCGAGCCTTCGTCAGGATGGCAAATTGATTGGTGTCATCTCGCACGTTTCTTCGTTGAAAGACAGGATTAACACTAAAATTGAAGTGGTAAAAGGGGTTGGCGGCAATAGTATTATTGTGGGACATGGTTGCAAGAGCTTATCATAATGACATTTGAAAATGGCTGAAATTACTTAAACTTATTAGTATCAGGTCACTGCTTTTCCCCCTAAAATATGCTTTTAAGTTGATTATTTTTCTTACTTTTGCAACTGATTAATTAATTCTTGCAATTTTCATGAATACCGACCAACTACCAAGTCATTTTGTTTACAGTAAAAACGTTATTGAATTCGTAACCGTAGCTGCCGAAACCTGTTTGTTTTTGGAAAATGTAACTGAATTTTCTCAAGAAGATTTCGTACAAAAAACTTTGAAACTATTGCCGTTGCTTTATTTGAAAGCATCGTTGCTGGATATTCCTGAAACGGTATTTGATGATAGTACAGAGCGGTTTGTAAATGAAGAGGATTATCAGTTTGTGCGTGAACAAATTGAAAGGATGCTTGGTAGCGAGGATTCATACCTTGAGGTTTTTCATCCAGATATGGCACTGAGCGACACACCAATAGCTGCATTTATTTCAGAGAATCTCGCTGACATTTACCAAGAATTGAAAGATTTTGCAGCCAATTATCAATTGGCTGATGTGGATACCATGAATGATGCGCTAGCAGGCTGCCTTGTGGCTTTTGGCGAGCATTGGGGACAAAAATTATTGAATGCATTAAGGGCATTACACGCATTTCGTTTTAGCGAAAATTTTGGAGTAGACCCTGAAGAGGAGGAGCAATTGGATACCAACAAAAAGCTAGACCGTAATTCATTTTTGAACTTTCTGCACGATGACGAAGAGGATGAATTGGGTGATATACTTTAATGAATCCAACCAAAATAGTTATTTGAAAATATCAATAATCAACGATGAAGTAATAATTCATTATTAATTGTTCATTATTAATCACTTATAGTTTTATGTTTAAAACAAAAATCTCAAAAGAGGAAGTAAATACTTTGCCAGTGGTTATCTTCGAAGGTAAAATTACCTTGGTGGATGAACTGTCGAAAGTGGATGGAGCAATTATTGAGCTTCGAAAAAGTCCAATAGTAGGAATTGATACTGAAACGAAACCTGCTTTTACGCGTGGAACTCACCACAAAGTTTCGCTTGTGCAAATCTCCACCCTCGACCATTGCTTTTTGTTTCGCCTCAATAAGATAGACTTCCCTACCCCATTGGCTGAATTTTTGGCCGATGATAAAATCAGAAAAATAGGTCTTTCGCTCCGCGATGATTTGAGTGGATTGAATAAACATCACAACTTCAAACCGGCTAATTTTGTTGATATACAAACCATTGCACAAGGTTACGGTATCATGGAATTGAGTTTGCAGAAAATTTACGCCATACTTTTTGAGAAAAAAATATCCAAATCGCAACGTCTCACCAACTGGGAAAACCCAGAATTGAGCGAATTGCAACAGCGATATGCAGCCACTGATGCTTGGGCCAGTTTGCAAATTTACCTCCAGCTAATATCCGAAAAGAAGCTAAGCAAAAAGGAGCTTGATAAAATTTTAGCACAACAGGCACTTGAACAACGAGAATTGCGTGAGCAGCAAATGGCCAATCGAAGCCCCCAAACCCCCGAAATGGGAGCATAAGATGCAGTTTCTGAGGTACACTGCGAAAACACGAAATACGAAATACGGAACACGAAACATAAAACGCTTCAAACCGCAGAAAAAGCGGTTGGACGCTCCACAACACGAAACGCGAAACATAAAATAACGCGTCAAACCGCAAAAAAAACGGATGTACGCTACAAAAACGTGAAACACGAAACACGAAACAAACAATGATAATTATACAATTAAAGCCAAAGAAAGAAGAAAGTTTACTCCGTTTTCATCCTTGGGTATTTTCTGGTGCCATTCATAAAATTGAAGGAAAACCAGCTGAAGGTGATTTGGTGGAAGTGCTTGACAGTCATCGAAATTTCTTGGCAATTGGTCATTATCAGATTGGTAGCATTGCGGTACGAATTGTTTCGTTCGAAAACAAACCAATTAATGATACTTTTTGGAATCAAAAAATTCAGTTGGCATACGCTATGCGCGTGTCCTTGGGTTTGGTGAAACCGACCATTAATAATACTTTTCGGTTGGTGCATGGAGAAGGTGATTCTTTGCCGGGATTAATTGTGGACGTATACGCAGAAACAGCTGTAATGCAGGCACATTCGGTGGGAATGCACGAAATTCGTCAAACATTGGCAGAAGCAATTGTAAAAAATGTACCGCAAGTAAAACATGTTTATTATAAATCACAAACCACCTTGCCATTCAATGCGCCCATTACACCAGAAGATGGTTATTTAATTGGAAATGAGACAGCATCGCTAGCCGCAAAAGAAAACGGACTTGAATTTATCATGGATTGGTTGAAAGGTCAGAAGACAGGTTTTTTTGTTGACCAACGTGAAAATCGCTCCCTGCTGGAAAGATATTCTGCTGGAAAATCCGTGTTGAATATGTTTTGCTACACGGGTGGTTTTTCGGTGTATGCTTTGCGTGGAGGTGCTGAGCTCGTACATTCGGTTGACAGTTCTGCCAAAGCCATTGCGCTGACGGATATAAATGTAGAAGTTAATTTTCCAAATGAGCCACGACATAAATCATTTGATGAAGATGCGTTCAAGTATTTGAACAACCTGCATACTTTGGAACAAAAATACGACCTTATCATACTTGACCCACCCGCATTTGCGAAACACCGTGAGGCATTACGTAATGCATTGAAAGGCTATAAGCGACTCAATGCCAAGGCCTTTGAGCAAATCAAACCGGGCGGAATCGTATTTACTTTTTCATGTTCGCAAGTGGTTAGCAAAGAGCAGTTCCGTTTGGCTGTGTTTAGTGCAGCAGCAGAAAGTAAGCGCAATGTGAAAATCCTACACCAGTTATCACAACCTGCCGACCATCCCATCAATATTTATCATCCCGAAGGTGAATATTTGAAAGGTTTGGTACTTTGGGTAGAATAGTTTACAATATTACTTAAATTACACATTCTATTTTCATAAACAGCTCATACAAAGTAATCAGCAAGTTTATAGGCACTTATAATCAAAAACAGAATATAATATCAAATAAACAGCTAGTATCTTCAAAACTTTACTCAAATTAATTGACCAATAATTTGTTTATATAAATACTATCACTATATTTGCAGTCTCAATTATCAATATAAACCTCTAAATTTTAAAACGCCTATTGCAGATTCATACTTTAAAACCTTAAAAATTAGAAAGTAATGAATACTCTAAATCAGTTGACCGATGATGAATTGGTAAAAATGTACGAAACTGGCAATAATAAAGCGTTTGAAATTTTAATGTTACGGTACAAATCCAAGTCGTATACTTATATATACTTGATTGTTCGCAATAGAGAACTCGCCGAAGATATTTTCCAAGACACTTTCATTAAAGCAATTGCAACCATACAACAGGGTCGTTATGTCGAATCTGGCAAGTTTTTGGCGTGGATAAATCGCATTGCCCACAATTTGATTATTGACCATTTCAGACGTGAGAAAAACGAAAATACTTTCTCGGCAGATGCGGTTGACTATGACATCGTAAACAATGCCAAGCTTTCCGAAAAAAGTGTGGAAGACACGATGTCAAACGAGCAAGTGCTAGCCGATGTGGTACATTTAATTGATTTCTTGCCTGCAACCCAACAAAAAGTAATTCGTATGAGGTACTTTGAGGATTTGAGTTTCAAGGAAATTGCCGAGAAAACTGATGTGAGTATTAATACTGCTTTGGGGCGTATGCGCTATGCTTTGCTGAATATGCGTCGCATAGCTGCAGAAAACGATGTTTATTTAGAAATTAAATAACACTTTAAAGAACTGAATTGTATAAATCATAAATCATTATATAACAATCAGATAACGCAATTATTGATTCGTAGAAGTATATTTACTTTTGAAAAATAAAAAAAACATCAATTGAATTTATACTATTTTGCTTTCACGTCCGTTTTAATTACATAAACTAAAAAAAAACGCGATTAGTGCCTATGCAAAAAATTACTACTTCATTAAAAAAAACTGATTTGTTCAATGAAAAACAACTGCCTTTAAAGCATGAGCAAATGCAACCAAGTGCAGCTACATTACACACTATCCTTCAGTTTGCCTCCACCTACAGAGTGCAACAATTAGGAAAAAATCAGTTCGTTGAATTGTTTTTGAATTAAAAAAGAAAGACTTCCAAATACTTGGAAGTCTTTCTTTTTTATTATATTTGCAAAATAAAAAACTCACACATTCATCTAGAACTAAAAAACACATGAAAAGAATTATATCTCCCTCTCTATTGTCAGCTGATTTTGGTAACTTAAAGGCTGACTGTGAAATGATTAACAACAGCGAAGCTGAATGGTTACACATTGATGTTATGGATGGTGTTTTTGTTCCTAATATATCATTCGGGTTTCCAATCATGGAAGCACTTAAAAAACATTGTACCAAACCATTGGATGTTCATTTAATGATTTCTCATCCAGAGCAATATATTAGTCGTTTCCGAGAAGCTGGTGCAGAAATTCTAACTTTTCACTACGAAACGGTTGAAAATCCATTGGAAGTGATTGAAAAAATCAAAAGCGAAGGCATGCAAGCGGGCATTACCATCAATCCAAATGTGCCGGTAAGTGTGCTGGAACCATTTGTAGATAAGGTTGATTTGGTGCTACTTATGACAGTTTTTGCTGGTTATGGCGGACAAAAATTTATCGAGGAAAGTTACGACCGTATTGATGAACTGAAGGAAATGATGAAACGTAAAAAAGCACATTGCCTCGTAGAAGTAGATGGCGGTGTGAATATGCAAAATGCAGCCAAACTTTTTGAACACGGTGTGAATGTACTGGTGGCTGGCAGTGCAGTTTTCAATACCCCAAATCCTACAGAAACGATACACAACATGCTCAAAGTCTAGTACATGGAATTTCTGCAGCGGACGCCATTCTTCAGGATATTATTGCCATTTATAATGGGAATAATTGCCTATCAATATGTTGAATTGTTTCGTTGGAGTTTGGCATCCATATTTTCCATGTCACTTTGTTTGATGGCCATTGCGTTTGCAATTCATGTTCCCAAACAACAATTCAAGTTCCGTTGGCTTTTTGGCAGCGGAATTTTCTTTTTTATGTTCGCATTGGCTTATTTTTTGAGCGGCGAACGTGAGAAAAAAGATGCGTTTGACCATTTACATCAAAAAGGAATTTACAGTGTAGAATTGGTTGCAGCGCCCATCGAAAAAACAAAATCATACCTTTGCAAAGTGGAAGTGCAGCAGTATTTCGACTCAACAACTTCTACCTCTGCTCATGGGAATGCTGTACTTTACTTCCAAAAAGACAGCGCTGCATCAAAGTTGCTGTTTGGTGATAGGCTGTTAATTGAAACCGAATTTTCACCTCCCGAAAAAGCCCAAAACCCTGATGGATTTAATTATGCAGCGTACCTGAAACGACAAGGCATTGGCGCAACTAGCTATATATCAGCAGACAGTTGGAAATTGACGGGAAATAATCCTGCATTCTCAATACAACGTGAAGCTGATAAATGTAGAAATTATTTGCTGAATGTCTATCGTGAATTCAAAATTGAGGGCAACGAATTTGCGGTTCTTGCTGCTTTGACTTTGGGTTTTACGGATGATTTGCAGCCCGATTTGCTGAAAAGTTATAGCGCCACTGGAGCCATGCACATTTTGTCTGTCAGTGGAATGCACGTAGGAGTTGTATATGTGGTCATGGCTTTTCTGCTGTCATTTCTGAACAAAAACCAACGAAGCAAAGTCCTCAAAACTATTCTTATTGCCGTATTTCTTTGGGGTTATGCTTTCCTCACGGGTTTGTCGCCAGCTGTGATTCGAGCCACCCTCATGTTTAGTTTCGTTGCCATCGCCACCTGTTTTGAGCGGAAGTCACAGATTTACAACACCATTTTCATGTCCATTTTGGTGATGCTCCTCTACAATCCCAACTTCTTGTTTGATGTTGGATTTCAATTGAGCTATTCGGCAGTATTGAGCATTATTTTCTTTCAACCGATTGTTACTAAATTATATTATCCAAAAAGTAAAATCGCCAAGTTAGGTTGGGAATTATTTTCAGTTTCAATAGCAGCACAGTTGGGAACTACTCCTTTCACTTTGTACTATTTCCAACAGTTTCCAAATTACTTCTTACTGACAAATTTGGTCGCTATCCCACTTTCTAGCGTGGTTATCTATCTGGCAATGGGCTTGTTGATGGTTTCGTTTATTCCATATTTATCGGTTGCCGTTGCCTTTCTTTTGAAATGGTCACTTTGGCTTCTGAATTTTTTGATTGTATGGATTCAGCATTTACCATATTCAATTGCTCACATTTCTATGGATTTTAAACAGATGTTGGTAGCCTTTGTCGCCATAATTTGCTTTTCCGCCTATTTATTTACTAAAAAATTTTCAACCTTGTTTTTTGGTTTAGCGGCATTGTTAGTGGTATGCTTACTCAATTTGCAGACCAACTATCAAACCTTGACTTCCAGAAGAATGATAGTGTATGCGGGTCAGAAAAACACGCACGTCAACTTCATCAATCGTAATTCAAATTACATTTTTACAACTGATTCCGGTGAAACAGAGAAGATTGCAAAATCATTTTGGCAGAATCAGAAACTAAATAATCCGAGTTATTTACATAAAAATGAATGGTTTACTGATGGTTATACTTTTTTTCAAGGTTCAAGGATATTGATATTAAATTCATATTTATTAAAGTATCAAACAACTTCCACGCCGCTCGAACTTGATTATTTAATTATAGGAGAAGGACTTAAACCTAAAATAGAACAATTGCTTGAAAGTGTGCATCCCCGCAAAATCATTGTTGATAAAAGCATCTCGAAATGGTACACCGAAAGAATCAGGGAAGTGTGCGAAACCCAGAAAATTAAATTCTATTCTGTAGCTGAAAACGGCGCATATATCTTGAATTTTAGAGATTAACTATCTGAGTGTTGAAAATCTCCAAGAATTGCTATTTTTTTGCTACTTTTGCACCCAAATAATAACTCAATAAATGATTTCTAAAATAATAGCTGAAGACCTCATCACCAAGGTGAAAAAGGCCATTGATAAAGTAGATAAAATTGCCATTGTGGTTCATGTTGGCCCTGATGGTGACGCCATGGGTTCCTCATTGGCTTTGTGGCATTACTTAATGACGATTGAAAAAGAGCCGGTTGTAATTGTTCCAACCGCTTTTGCAACATTTCTAAACTGGATGCCGGGAAGTGAGCAAGTGATTGTATATGAAAAAGAAAAAGAAAAAGCTGATGCTATTTTTGCTTCAACGGAATTGATTTTTACGCTCGATTTTAATACTGCCAGCAGAATGGCCATGATGAAGGATGCCGTGATTAACTCTCCAGCTCCAAAAATTATGGTTGACCACCATTTGCACCCAGACACCTACGCAAAAGTTACAATTTCTTACCCCGAAATTTCTTCTACCAGCGAATTAATTTTCAGACTGATTTGCCGCATGGGCGATTTCTCCAAAATAAATTTGGCTTGTGCCGATTGTATTTACACGGGTATGATGACCGACACAGGTGGATTTACATATAATTCGAACAAGCAGGAAATATATACCATCATATCTGAATTGATAAAAATCGGAGTTGATAAAGATGATATTTACCGCAAGGTTTTCAACACTTATTCTGCTGACCGATTGAAATTAATGGGCTTTTGTTTGTATGAAAAAATGAAGGTTTTTCCCGAATATCGCACTGCTTTGATAACGCTTTCGAGCAAGGAATTGCATAAATTTAATTTTGTCAATGGGGATGCTGAAGGATTTGTAAACATTCCACTTTCTATTAAAGGCGTTGATTTCTCGGTATTTATGCGTGAAGACACCGACAAAATCAAGATTTCACTTCGCTCGCAAGGTGCATTTCCTGCAAACAAAGTGGCGTCCGATTTGTTTAATGGTGGTGGTCACTTAAATGCCTCTGGTGGTGAAAGTTATTTATCATTGGCAGATACAGTTAGTAAATTTGAAGACGCGCTTCCTAATTATAAAGATTTTTTGGAAGAATAGAAAAGGGTTAATTGCTGTTGGCGTTATTAATTGTTATTTGCCTTCGGCGTTCTCTATTTTCAAACTTTTCGAACAATAAACTATTCAAACATTATTTAATGAAATACCTTATAATACTTGGCGATGGCATGGCAGATGAGCCGATTGCGTCACTTGGCAACAAAACGTGTTTGCAAGCTGCCAACATACCTAATATAGATAAAATTGCTGCACTTGGTCGTAACGGAATGTTGGATACAATTCCAACAGGTTTTGCGCCGGGTAGCGAAATTGCAAATCTCACTGTGCTTGGTTACGATGTGAATAAAGTGTTCGAAGGACGTGGTTCGTTGGAAGCAGCCAGCATGGGCGTAACGATAGAGCCAGGCGAAATGGCTATGCGTTGCAACTTGATTTGCATTGAAAATCAAAAAATAAAAAACCATTCGGCTGGACATATCAGCAATGAGGAAGCTTATGAGTTGATTCATTTTCTACAAAAAGAATTAGCCAATGATATTGTAAGTTTCTATCCTGGTGTGTCTTACAGACATTTGGCAAAAATAAAAGGCGGCAATAAACAGTTGAAGTGCACGCCACCTCACGATGTTACCGGAACTCCTTTTATTGATGTAATGATTCAGGCAGAAACTTCAGAAGCACAAGCAACTGCCAATTTATTGAACGAACTGACTTTGCGGTCTCAGGTTTTGCTCGAAAATCATCCAGTGAATTTGAAGCGTGCTGCTGCAGGAAAAGATAAAGCCAATAGTATTTGGTTGTGGTCGCCAGGCTACAAACCTGAAATGAAAACCATGCTGGAAACTTATAATTTCAAGAGCGGTGCAGTCATTTCTGCAGTAGATTTGATTAAAGGAATTGGCGTATATGCAGGATTGGAAGTCATTGATGTAGAGGGTGCTACGGGGCTTTACGACACTAATTACGAAGGAAAAGCGCAAGCTGCAATCGATGCATTGCGCGAAAGTGATTTCGTGTATTTACACATCGAAGCCAGTGACGAAGCCGGCCATGAAGGCAATGTGGAACTGAAAATAAAAACAATAGAATACCTCGATTATCGGGTTGTAAAACCAATTTTCGACGAAGTTTCTAAATGGGATGAACCAGTTACAATTGCTATTTTACCTGACCATCCTACTCCATGCGTTTATAAAACTCACACTATTTCGCCTATTCCGTTTATTATTTACAGACCGGGAGAAACAGCTGATGACGTGACTGTTTATGACGAATTTGCGCAACAAAATGGAAGTTATGGATTGCTGAAAGGCGCTGAATTTATGAAGGCATTAATAAGATAATTTTTTCTTACTGAGCTGTTTTTAATTTACTATCAACCAATTAATCAAAAAGTGTTATGGAAACTAAGAACAAATTCTGCCAAAGTTGTGGAATGCCAATTACAGAGGACCCAAAAAATGGGGGAACAAATTCCGATGGTACAAAGAATGAAATGTTTTGCAGTTATTGCTTCCAAAACGGAACATTCTTATTTAACGGGACTGTGGAAGAAATGCAAGAGTTTTGTAAAGGAAAAATGGTAGAACAAGGCAAACCGAAATGGATTGCATGGTTATTTACCAGAAATATGAAACGATTAAACCGTTGGAAGAAATAAAATATCACTATTTGTAAAAAGTATTGTTGAATGAAGTATTATAGTACCAATAAAAAAGTAACTGGAGTAAGCCTGCAAGACGCAGTAGTAAAGGGTTTGGCTGAGGACAAAGGCTTGTTTATGCCTGACAAAATTAAAGCATTACCACAATCTTTTTTTGATACGATTGAAAATTTATCGTTTCAGGAGATAGCTTATGCTGTGGCAGATGCATTCTTTGGCGAAGATGTGGAAGCGGCTGCACTCAAAGAAATAGTTTATGATACTTTGAATTTCGATGTGCCGTTGGTACATGTAAACGACAATATCTACAGCTTGGAATTGTATCACGGACCAACGTTGGCATTCAAGGATGTTGGTGGACGGTTTATGTCACGCCTTTTGGGTTATTTCATTCAAAAACAAGGAGATGACACCAAAGTAAATGTGTTGGTTGCCACCTCTGGAGATACTGGAAGTGCGGTGGCAAATGGTTTTCTAGGTGTAAAGGGAATTCAGGTTTATGTGCTGTATCCCAAAGGTTTGGTGAGTCCAATACAGGAATGTCAGTTTACAACGCTTGGGCAGAATATCACAGCTTTGGAAGTGGATGGAACATTTGATGATTGTCAGGCGTTGGTAAAATCCGCATTTATGGACGAAGAGTTGAATGCCAAATTGAAACTCACCTCTGCCAATTCTATCAACGTTGCACGGTTTTTACCGCAGTCGTTCTATTATTTTTATGCTTACGCTCAACTGAAAAAATTAGGCAAAGCTGATAATGTAGTTATGTGCGTTCCGAGCGGGAACTTTGGGAATATCACTGCCGGGCTTTTTGGCAAACGCATGGGATTGCCCGTAAAACGCTTTATTGCGGCTAATAATCGTAATGATATTTTCTTACAATACTTACAAACAGGCGATTACAAACCTCGTCCGTCCGTTTCTACTATTGCCAATGCCATGGATGTGGGCGACCCAAGTAATTTTGCACGTGTGTTGGATTTATATGGTGGCTCACATACGGCCATTTCAGCAGAAATAAGCGGAGTGAGCTACAATGATGAGCAAATTGCCGAAACGCTGAATAGCTGTTTTGCTGCAACAGATTACCTGCTCGACCCCCATGGAGCAGTAGGTTATCGTGCTTTACAGGAAAAGTTGGAAGAAAACGAAACAGGTGTTTTTATGGAAACTGCACATCCTGCCAAGTTCTTGGAAACAGTGGAAAAAATCATAAGTAGCAAAGTTGAAATCCCTCAAAAACTTCAAGAGTTTATGAAAGGAACAAAACAAAGTCTGGAATTATCCAAAGATTTCGAGACGTTTAAAAAGTATTTAATGAGTCTGTAAATTTCCTTCGGTGGATTGTGGGTTTATTTTACCTAAAAAACCTTCCCAATCCATATTCCATGGGTCTGTTTTTCTATCCGGTGCAATATCGCTATGTCGCAGTACATATTCGATATTGTACCGTTTTTTTATGTCATTTACCAGTAAAGTAAGGGAGTGAATTTGTTGCTCAGTAGGTGCTTCATCAAAAGAAGTCATTAGTTCAATGCCTATTGTACAAGAATTTAGGTTGGTCTGTCCGTTGGGCAACTGACTTTTACCAGCATGAAATGACACATTCTTTTCATTAACCAAGTTATAAATACTTCCATCTCGCCCAATAACATAATGCGCACTCACTCCGTAACGCGAAAATTGCTTGATTACTAAATCAATATCGTACATTTCACCACCTGAATTATTGAAAGTGGAATGTACGATTACGGCAATAACATTTCTGTTTTCTGCTGTTCGCATACCAAAATTGACAGTTTTATCAATGATAGTAAATTCATTCTCACCCCATGCAAAGGGCAAATTTATTATAAAAAATAAAACAATGAATTTTATTCGGTTTAAATTTATTTGAATCATGTTGAGTTTGCCTTTAAGAATAGACAAAAGTACAAATAAAAAAGTCTCCCACAAACCAACAAGATTTGTGAGAGACTTTAACGTATGGAATTAAAATTTAAAATTAGTTTTTTGGTCCATCTCCTCTTTCCTGCATCTTTTTTCGTTGTTCAGCACGAATAGTTTGTAATTTCTGAAACTTTTCATCACCAATAACAGCCTTTAATTCTGCATCTTGCGATTTGCGCAGTTCTCTAAATTTTGGTCTAAAATCATCGCTTTCTTTATTCACTTCTGATTTGAGTTTTTCAATGGCTGCATCTTGTTTCACTAAAAGTGCTTGAACATTAGCCTGCTCGGTTGCGGTAAGCCCTAAATCCTTGGCCATTTTCTCTGCGCGTTTTTCAGGTGATGCTTGCGGACGATCGCCTTGTTTGAATTCTTTCTTTTCACCTCTCTTTTCAGGATTTGGTTGGTCTTGAGCCGAAACTGTTAAACTCAACATTAGCACGGAAGCCATCAATAACATTGCATACTTTTTCATAAATTTCTTTTTTTAATTTGTATATGATTCTGATTAATTACTTTGCTATGACTTAATTATTAGAATAAGGTTTAATCAAGTAATAATAAATCTTTTGAAAGACACTTATAAATAAAAACTCCCACTAATTCAGCGTGAATAGTGGGAGTTTTAAGCCATTAAGCCAAACTAATTCATGAGTTTTCTTATTTCATTCTTGATCCGGGTCTTGGACCTCTTTTCCCAACACAAGTACTGTCAATGGGAGACATTTCTCTGTGTTGTTTCATTTTCTCGTGGCGTTGGTTTTGCTTGGCTTTCAATTGTTGGAATTTTTCAGCACCAATAATCTTTTCCATTTCTGACTCCTGAGCCTTGCGCTCTGATTCAAATTTCGCCATTTCTTGTTCTTTCAACTTTTTGATTTCAGCTTGACGTTCAGCACGAATTTTGTCCTCTTTTTCAAAAAGTGCTTGAACTTTTGCCCTTTGAGCATCCGTCAATTCTAAATCTACTGCCAAATAGCCCGCTCTTTTTGCTGCAGACATTTGTGGTTGCTCACCATGGCGAAATTCTTTTTTCGGACCATCATGTCTTTGAGGTGATTGTGGTTGCTGAGCCGATATAGCCACACTAACCATAAAAAGAGAAATCATTACTAATCCTGCATACTTTTTCATAAATCTTTTTTTTTGAAGTTAATAAATCAATGTTTAATCATGTATTAAAAAGACTTTGCAAACTGAAAAGAGTTTAATCAGGATGAAATATTTAACTACAGAAGCTGTCTAAGACTATTTCACTGCTACTTCGTGAATGAATTTTATTGATTCATCAAATGCTAATATCATCGTATCAGCAGCACTGCCACCAATTTGGTTTGCTATCTCAACTGCATTCATTAATGACAAATATGTATTTCCGTCAGCTTTTTCGTACACTGAGATACGACATGGCAACATACTAGAATACAATCTAGTATGACTATCTGTCAATATATTAGCCGCAATTTTAGGATTACATAGTTCTATTACTTTTACAGGAAGAACTTCAATTTCGCTTTTCGCCAAAGTGGCTTGTAAATCGTGAGTTGCAGGATTTTTCCAACCACTAGATAGTATTTTTTCGGTAAGCTTTTCAACAGTTTCATCGAATTTATATAAACTGCGGTATTCTAAAAATAGGTTTTCCATAATACTAACTTTAAAATGAGAATCAAATTATTTATTGATAAAAAAATGCATATTATCGGAATAATTCAGATAATATGCATTTTAAATTCAAATTTATTTCTTCAACAAGACATCATTTATTGCTTGCTTAAATGAATCTTTTGGCAAAGCTCCTTGTGCCATTTGTGGTGCTCCGTCCATTGGGCAGAACAGTATTGTAGGTATGCTCCTAATGCCAAATGCTCCAGCCAAATCTTGCTCTTCTTCGGTATTGATTTTATAAATATAAATTTGACCATCGTATTCTTTGGCCAAATCTTCCAATATTGGTGCGATGGTTTTGCAAGGGCCGCACCACGATGCATAAAAGTCTATGATACAAGGTTTATCACCTAAATATTTCCATTCTGTAGGATTAGCTTCGTAATTTGTTACTTTCTTTAAAAATTCTGCTTTGGTTAAATGAATTGTTCCCATTTTTTTTATTTCTTTTGAGGGGTTATTTACTTCTGTTTTATTTTCTTTTTTGTTTTCGGCACATGCCGTAAATGTGAGTGTAAGCAATATGCTTGCAAAAATTATTTTTTTCATATACAGTATTAATTATCAATTTATTAAAGTGCACAACCCCAAATAGATGGTTCATCTGATTCTATTTCAACTGATTCTTCCCTTTCGGCAAATCCGAGTGAAGTCAAAGTTTCTGCAATTTGTTCCCGTGTCACTTCATCGGTGTGATTTACGGTAATTTCACCTTCAATTCTGTTCATTTCAGCTCCAAACACACCTCGCAATGTTCCTAAAGTTTTCAAAACTTGATTGTTGCAAGTCATGCATTCTGACTTTGATACTAAAAATGTACTGTACATATTGATTAATTCTTTGGTTCGTATTTATCAATTTTAATAATCGGTTTATCAGATTTGGGGGTATTTGTTGCACAACTTCCACCTGGACATCCGATATTAAAAAGCGCCTGGGTCAAAAACATTATTCCGCCAAAAAGATAAATGGTTTCTTTTGTAGAAATGTAACCCACAGTCATAGCACCACCAAACACTAACTTAAAAATGCGCATGGCATCCCATTCCGAAAAATACTTTTTAATTCGTTCCATGTTCTTTCTTTTTAAACATATCTAACAATAAATACCCGAGCAATGCCCCGTATATAACACTGATATAAGGGTTTGATGTAATTGGGCAAGTCCCACTCGAACAACCAATAAAGTGATAATATGAAAATCCGGCAATTGCTCCAAGCAATATGCCAACAACTTTGAGGATATGTTTTTTGATAAATGTCTTCATTTAAATATATTATTTATTGAGAAATAAATACTTTAACTTACGCAATTGCAGGTTTTAATGCAATCGATTATTTGAACTATTTGTTTATTCTTGAGTGAATAATAGCAATTTTTTCCATCTCTACGGCAATTCAAAATTCCTTTGGCACGCATATCTGTGAGATGGTGTGAAAGCAGCGATTGTTCACATTTAAGTTGTTCGCCAATTTGACTTACGTTCAACTCTTCTTGTTCAGAAAGCAATGAAATAACGCACAATCTGGTGCCGTTGGAAATTGCTTTTAAAGTATATGCTGCTTCATCCATTTTAAATGTATCTAACGTTTCATTCATGCTTATAAATTTTCTGCAAAAATATGAACATATATTCATACATACAATTATATTCAGCTTATTTAAGAAATTGTACTCAAAACAAGTAATTCAAGTAAAAAAACCAATAGAAATGACCTATTTATAAGTGTTATTTTTGAAGAATAAAGTATCTTTGTGAGCTAAAATAAAAACAATGAATCATTTGATTACAAAGATATGTGACGATTTTATCTCAGAACTTAACCTAGCAATAGGTGAGCAACGGGCTGAAAGCATTTTTATACTAACAGATACCAATACGCACAAGCTTTGCTTGCCTACGTTATTGCAATCAGAAAAACTCAGTGGCAGTCATGTTATTTGCATACCCAACGGAGATGAGAACAAAAATGTCAATTCTGCAGTTGAAATTTGGAAGTATTTGAGCGAGAATGGTGCAAATCGTAAATCGCTAATGATTAACGTGGGCGGCGGTATGATTACCGATATTGGTGGGTTTACTGCCTCAACTTTTAAACGCGGTTTGCGTTATATCAATGTGTCTACCACTTTACTAGGTGCTGTGGATGCTGCCACAGGTGGTAAAACGGGTATCAACTTCATGGGTTTAAAGAATGAAATTGGCGTTTTTGCTCCTGCCGATGCCGTGTTGATAAACATTGATTTTTTCAAAACTTTGGATGTAGAAAATCTTCGTTCTGGTTATGCAGAAATGGTAAAACATGCGTTGATTGACACCAAAGATGAATGGGAAAAAGTATTGAAATATGATATTGAAAAGTTTGATTTAGAGGCACTAAAACCGCTGCTAATCAAAAGCTTCAGAATTAAAGAACGAATCGTAGAAGAAGACCCTTACGAGGCAAATATACGTAAAGCATTGAATTTGGGTCACACTTTTGGACATGCTTTCGAAAGCTGGTCGTACAAAACCGAAAAACCTGCATTGCACGGATATGCAGTGATGTGGGGTTTGTTATGCGAATTATACTTGTCGCATGTAAAACTGAATTTTCCGAAAGAAGAACTACTTCGATTGAAATATCTGACAAAAGAATATTACGGTACGTATGAGTTTCACTGTCAGCAATATGAAACACTATTCGAATTGATGACACACGACAAAAAGAATGAAACTAAGGAAATAAATTTCACTTTACTGGGCGATGTTGGCGATATTCGTATCAATCAAACTGCTACAAAAGAAGAAATTTTCGAGTGTTTTGATTGGTTTAGGGAAGGCTAATCCATTTACTATTTTGTCATTTACTATTTACAATTAAAAAAAATGAAGAGAACATTAATTATAGGAGCAAGCAGCAAACCAGAACGTTATGCGTATAAAGCTGCGGAACGATTGTTGGCTCACGGTCACAAGATTGTGTTATTGGCAAAACGGTCAGAAGTTTTATTTGGACAAACCATAGAAACGGAAAAGAAACCCTTTGAAAAAATTGATACTGTAACTTTGTATCTTTCGGCACAATACCAAGCTGAATATTATGATTATATATTATCATTAAAACCAAAACGTGTTATTTTTAATCCAGGTACTGAAAATGAGGAATTTGAAACATTACTAACAAAAAATGGAATTCTAGCTGAGGAAGCTTGCACATTGGTTTTGTTGGGAACTGGGCAGTATTAATGCCATACAACAAGTCTTTGAAAAAAACATATAATAAACATCACTAAAATTATTCCGATTTAAGGAATCAGTTTATGAAAATAGCATTAATAGGATACGGCAAAATGGGTAAAACCATTGAAAGAATTGCCAAAGAGAGAGGACACGAAATTGTGTCGGTGATAGACGTTGATAACATTGACGATTTTGATTCGGCAGCTTTTAAGAGTGCTGATGTGGCGATAGAATTTACCGTGCCAGCTGTGGCATTGAGTAATTATCGTCGGGCATTTGCTTCGGGAGTGGCAGTAGTTTCAGGTACAACGGGTTGGACGGAAGAGCTTCCTACGTTGAAAAAGGAAATTGAAGCAGCTGGTAAAACCTTGTTTTGGTCATCTAATTTCAGTATTGGCGTAAATATATTTATGGCTGTAAATAAACATTTAGCAGCCATTATGAACCAATTTCCAAACTACAATGTGGAAATAACTGAAGTGCATCACACCCAAAAGCTGGATGCCCCAAGTGGTACAGCAATTACTTTGGCGGAAGGAATATTGGAAAATTTAGATAGAAAAAATGCATGGAGCAAGGAAGTAGAAACGAATCCCACTGAGATGGCCATTAAATCTATCAGAGAAGGACAAGTTCCTGGTATTCATACCATTCATTATGAATCGGAAGTCGATTCAATCACCATCACCCATGATGCTAAAAGTCGTGAGGGTTTTGCACTTGGTGCAGTGGTGGCAGCTGAATTTACAGCTGGCAAAAAAGGCTTTTTGGGAATGAGTGATTTGTTTAAGTTTTAAAGTATAATGACCCCAACCACTAAAGGGGAGAAAAATATTAGCAACATCTATTTTCTTATAATAATTAAAAAATGACTGAAGAGAAACAAACATCACGTTTAAAAAAACCAGTAAGCCAATGGGTTAAAGCCTGTATTTGGAGCTTAGTTTACATTCTATTTATTGTATGGGTGGGCAATTATTGGTGGCTGCTGGGATTACCAATAGTTTTTGATGCCTTCGTGACTCGTTACATTCCCTGGACTTGGTGGAAGAAAACAAAAAACACAGGTTTATTGGCCATTATGGGTTGGGTGGATGCAATTGTTTTTGCATTGGTTGCCGTTTATTTCATCAACACCTTCTTGTTCCAAAACTATCAAATACCAACTTCATCGCTCGAAAAAAGCTTATTGGTGGGCGATTTTTTGTTTGTGAGCAAAGCCAGTTATGGGCCACGTGTTCCGAATACACCGTTTTCTTTTCCATTGGTTCAGCACACTTTTCCTCTTTTGAATTGTAAATCATTTCTTGAGCATCCGCAATGGGATTATCACCGTTTGAAAGGTTTTGACTCGGTGAAACACAATGATATTGTGGTGTTTAACTTCCCTGCTGGTGATACGGTTTGTGTGAAACAGCAAAATCCAGATTATTATTCATGGTGTTTCTATCGTGGACGAGATGCTGTGAACTCGAATAAAGAAGAATTTGGTGACATAGTATATCGTCCTGTTGACCGACGTGAAAATTACGTAAAACGATGCGTGGCAATTGCCGGCGACTGGTTGCAAGTGAAAGACAATCAGGTTTATGTAAATAATATTGCCCAAGAAAAGATTCCAGGTATTCAGTTTAATTATTTTGTACAAACTGATGGAACACGCTTGACTGATGAATTATTAGATAAGTTGAATATCAGCGTTGATGACAGAATGTTGTTAAATAACGAACAAAACCCTGATTTAGTTACTTATTTGGGGCTTCAAGCTGGTTTACCCATCTACCATTTCCCGATGAATGAAGAAACTTACACCAAAATTCAAAAGGTGATTGGAGTTTTGAAAATCAAAATTGAGCCTGCACGTGTGAATGAAGTTTTTCCACTTGGCGGACATAAAAGTTGGACACGCGATAATTATGGTCCCATCTGGATGCCTAAAAAAGGAATGCGTTTGGCTTTGAATAAATACAACTTACCAATTTACGAACGCGTTATTCGCACTTATGAAAACAATAAATTGGAAGTGAGAAATGGTGAGTTTTATATCAATGATAAATTGACTAAAACATATACATTCAAAATGGATTATTACTGGATGATGGGCGATAACCGTCATAATTCGGCAGATTCACGTTATTGGGGATTTGTACCCGAAGACCACATTGTAGGGCGTCCGGTGTTGGTTTGGTTGTCGTTGGACAAAGACAAAGGCTGGTTTAGCGGTAAGATTCGCTGGAATAGGTTTTTTAGAAATGCAGAAAAATAGTATTTAGTAGGTAGTTGGTAGATTGTAGTTTGTAGAAAGAAATATTAGAATGTCAGAAGTTTGTTTATCAACAGCTTATTTAGCTCCAACGGAATATTATGTTGCTTTGGCTAAGGCTGATACAGTATTTTTGGAACATTGTGAATCTTATGAAAAGCAGTCGTACCGAAACCGATGTTATATTGCAGGAGCAAATGGTAAAATAGCTTTGAGTATTCCTGTTGAGAAGTCGAGTGGCGATAAAACACTAACCCGTGACATTCGAATTTCGGAACATAACGATTGGCAAATTCAGCATTGGCGTTCGATTGAATCGGCTTATAATTCAACTCCTTTTTTTGAATATTATAAAGACGACTTCTTGCCATTTTACGAAAAGAGATGGGATTATTTATGGGATTTTAATCTGGAAATTCAAGCAAAAGTTCTTGAACTATTGGATTTACAACCAGATATAAAGCATACTGACGAATATAAAATAAATTTGGGTGATGGCTGTTTAGATTTTAGAACCAGCATCCATCCAAAAAGAGAAAACACACAAACAAAACATGTACCTTATTATCAAGTTTTTGAGCAACGATTTGGGTTTCTGCCCAATTTAAGTATCATTGATTTGTTGTTTAATATGGGAAATGAAGCGCAATTGATAATTTAATGATTATGGAACAAATTGATTGGGGAAATTTAGGATTCGGTTATATGAAAACCGATTTCAACATCCGTTGCATTTATAGTGGAGGCAAATGGGGAGAATTGGAAGTACATGACAGTGAATATATTAATTTGCACATGGCAGCAACTAGTCTTCACTATGGTCAGGAATCTTTCGAAGGTTTAAAAGCATTTCGCGGGAAAGATGGAAAGATTCGGATTTTCAGGATGAAAGATAATGCTTTGCGCATGCAAGATTCCAGTGAAGGCACTTTGATGGCAAAAGTCCCTGTAGAAGTTTTTGAAGAAGCGGTAGTGAAAGCAGTGAAGATGAACGAACGATTCGTACCACCCTATGAATCAGGCGCATCATTGTATATACGTCCTGTACTTTTTGGTAGCGGACCACAAGTGGGTGTAAGACCAGCTGACGAATACATGTTTATTGTATTTGTAACGCCCGTTGGACCCTATTTCAAAGGTGGATTTCAGACAACACCCTTTGTGATTATGCGTGAATATGACCGTTCCGCACCGCTTGGCATGGGTAAATACAAAGTGGGCGGAAACTACGCAGCCAGTTTAGTGGCTGGTAAACGTGCGCACGAATTGGGTTATTCGGCAGTATTTTATTTAGATGCCAAAGAAAAGAAATACATCGACGAATGTGGTGCTGCTAACTTTTTTGGCATCAAAAACAACACCTATGTTACTCCAAAATCAAGTTCCATTTTGCCTTCCATTACTAATAAAAGTTTAATGGTATTGGCTGAAGATATGGGAATTAAAGTGGAGCAACGTGCCATTCCAGTTGAAGAACTCAGCACTTTTGAAGAAGCTGGAGCATGTGGAACAGCAGCCGTTATCAGTCCTATTCAAAGAATTGACGATATTGATGAAGATAAATCATACATTTTTTCACCTGATGGAAAACCGGGACCAATATGCGATAAACTGTATCATAAACTACGCGCCATTCAGTATGGCGATGAACCAGATACGCATGGTTGGGTGACGGTTGTGGAGTAACAAAAAGAAATAATGAAAATCAAGAAATAAAAAATGGGGCTTTGCCCCAAACCCCACTTACTTTTTTTTCTTGACAAAAAAAAGTAAG
>JBAXAD010000033.1:0-23383 GCA_037142715.1 Paludibacter sp.
GTATTTGTTGTAATGCTTGTACCACTTCCGCTAATAGTTAACACCTTACCGTTTAAGACTAATTTCATAGTATTTGATGAACTTGACCCCCAAGCGATACGATTAATTTTCAAATCAGTACCTAAGGGTATGGTTCCATTCTGAATTAACAGATTATAAAATGTTGTAGCAGGATTGAAATAAAACGCAGAAGAAGTACCCAACAGATTGGCAATACTGAAATTAAATTGCAGATTTGCATTCCCATCAATATAATTTGTAGCGCTATTTCCGTTCAATGTAAAATCATTTCCATTGCCCAACCATAGGTTTTTACCACCTGAAGCAGCATTGCAAATTAATCTTGGGTTTGTACCCGAGAAAGTTAAGCTGGTATTAATACCAACTGCATCAACAAATGTAACCTGACTGCTATTCAAAGTCATGTTGTTTGTGAAAAGAGCATATGCACCTGCAAAAGTCACATTACTGCTTGTAAAGTTTATGCTGTTTAATTGTGTAGCACTTGGAGCAGCATTACCAATTGCAGCTGTTAAAGTAACGATTGGATTCGCATTGCTACCTGAGTTATCAAAATACACATTATTCGTAACAACTGGGACAGGTGCACCTGCTATTCCTCCGGTCGAATAACTCCAGTTACTTGCAACATTCCAGTTTCCGCTTGTACCACCCACCCAGTAACGGGATGTAGTAAAGAATGCATCACGTGAGCCAGTTGCAAAATTATTCGTGCTACCAAGTGCATAAGTACCTGTAAAACTTGTTCCACTCAGTGAGGCAGTAGCTTCAGTCCATACAGTGCCATTGTAATACCCAATAACAGGATTTGAAGTATTAGTGGAAGTTGAAGGAGTTAAAGTAATAGTGGCAGTTGGTGTACCGGAAGCCTGAACAATGTTCCATTGTCTTTGATTTGTATAACTGCTAACGGTAGGTGAACCCGATAAAATGGTACCTACACTGGCAGAATATATAAGCGAAGTAGTTGGATTTATTATTGCGGGATCATAGCTAGTTGTTGAAGCACCTATTGGAAATGTTTTTGGATTGCTTGCCGTTACAGATTGGCTTAATAATCCTACTCCATTTGTTACAATGTAATTTGTGGCATTTGCTCCCAATATAGAACCCGAGCTACCAATGGTCAAATTATTTGCACCCAATGTTAGCTTTCCAGAGGTAAAATTCAATGCATTATTTACTGTAACTGCTCCGGTAAGCGTTGCTCCCGGATTGGAAGATGCAGTATTATTTATCGTCAGATTATTATATGTTCCACTACATAAATTTTGATTAGCAGATGTGCCATTCAGAGTAATATCTACTACCTTAGTTAAGGCTGTGGTAATAGGAGTAAATGTACCACTGTTTGTTATATTACCACCCACATTCAGCAAATGAGTTACAGCATTAGTTTGAGAACCACAAAGAAATGAAGCTCCTGAATTGATGGTTAGATTATTTTTTACATTTAATGTAACAACATTTGTAGAGTTTGGATAAGTAAGTGTTCCAGTAGTGCCTTGTCCAATAGTTATATTATCACATGAGGTTGGATTTTGAGAAAATAAAGTAGGAGTGGCTGTCCAACTACTTCCTTCAGAAATTGTAACAGTGGGGGTTGTAACATAACCTGAACCTGGATTTGTAATATAAATACCAGTTATTGTTTTATTAGGACTTGTACCAGATGTTGTAAGTGTTGCAGTAGCTGTTATACCGCCCGTATTGGGAGCTGAAATACTTACAGTTGGACTAGAATATCCGGTCAATGTGCCACCCAGCGTAATTTTACTAATACCGCTATTAGACAAAGTAGCCGTAACACCATCGTTTATTGATAATGTCCCTATTGCTCCTGTTGTTCCTAAAAGCTCATTAGCAGTTGTTACCGTTGTGGTATAATTAATATTAACTCTATCGGTTGAAGCTGTTCCATATATTGGTGGCGAAGTCAACAACCCAGCTTGATTTGAACGGGTAATAGTTCCACCGCTAATAAGTGTAATATTATTTGTACTATTATTGATTGTACCAGCCGTAAGTATCAAATTCTTAACAGTCAATGGATAAGCCGAGATAAAAGTATAACCCGAAGAATTCATTTCTAAATTATCGATGGTTGTTGCATCTTTAAAAATCCTACCGGTAGCATTTAAAAAAGATGTTTGAGTAGTTGATATTACAACTTTAGACCCTGTTGCACTTGCATCAATTCCTTGAATATTAGTTACGGCTGTCAAAGTAGAAGAACCTGCACCAGTAGCACTTAACGTTAATATATTCCCTGCCAATGTTAGTCCTGTAGCTGAAGCAGGCGCAGAACCCCAACTGAAGCGACTTACTTGTAGGTTAGTTCCTAAAGTTATAATACCTCTTTGAATTATCACTTGATAATAAACGTTGTTAGGATTAAAATATGCTGTAAATGTACTTGTTGTGTTAAATGTATAGTAAGCATTAGCATTTCCATCCAAACAACTTGTTGCGTTATTTCCTATTAAAGTGAAAGGATTCCCATTTCCCAGAATAAATGGCTTATTCGAATTTACTGGATTGTGAGTCAGATGTGGATTTGTTCCAATGAAGTCAAGTCGGGAGTTAACTGTTACTGCATCGGAAGTGAAAATCACAGAACTGCCATCCACTGTCATCCGAGTAGTTGTAAGTGCAAAAGCACCAGTTATAGTTATAATACCAGTACCTCCACCGATAATTTTAACGCCACCTACTGATTGTGCAGCACCAAGAGCTACTGTCATCGTTGAAGCATTGTTTATTACTACTGAATCTGTTGCTCCTGGAGTACCACTTGGCGACCAATTTCCAGATACATTCCAAGCTGCACCAGTTGCACCAGCCCATGTATAAATTGTATTAGCTCCAAATACATTCGCCATTGCTATTGCAAAAACGATTGAAAGAATTAGTTTTTTCATACTATTATTACTTAAAGAGTGAGTTTAATTTAAGGGTGATTTATTTGTGATGTGATTTTTATTTTGATTTATTTATCCCAGTCATCTGTCCGAAACGAAGGCACAGGCAGTCCTTCGGTGTTGTATAGATATCCGCGTGTTTTGGGGAAGCTGCTGAAACCATAGCGCACGGCTATCGGCTTTTTCACTTTTGGTGAGTTTACCATTACTTTTTTATCCTTAATGGTTATGTCGGCAGGATAAAACACTTTGTCGGCTCCCGCAATTTCCATGCAGTCCACCGTTTTGCCAAAGGAGCTTAATCCATATTTTATATTATCGAAATACAAACAAACCACGCTATCGTTTTGCACGCTCATTGTTCTGTAGGTTGGTGTTTTACAAGCTATTCCGGTGTGTCCATATACTTCGGACAAGGCATAATAACCCAATCTTTTGGCAATCGTTGCTTTTTCGGCAGGATGAATTTTGGTTTCCTCGCCCACATCAATGGTGGAGACCATGCCCGAATTGGGAATCAGGTTTATGGCTTTGACTTGTTCGGCACGCAGCAAGGCGCTGTTTACATTATATCCATTGGCGTAAGGAGCAATTTCGGAAAAATAAAACGGGAAATTGCCCACGCCAAAGTCATTGCGCCAATTTTTCACCATGCTTACCATTTGGTTGGCATAACCAGGATAATTCCGAACATTCGATTCGCCTTGGTACCAGATTGCACCTTTGATGACGTAATTGATTAGCGGATAGATATTTCCATTATAGAGATAAGTCGGCTTGTTTTGAGCATTAAATGGCTTGTTGTTTTCATCCATTTCTTTGGACGGGTGGGCTGCATTGGCTTCTATGTTCATCCATGCTTCAATGCGGGTACCGCCAAAAGCAGTATAAACCATGCCCACAGGAACTTTTAATTTCTGTTGCAGTTGCTTGGCAAATAGATACCCAACAGCACTAAAATTGGCAACAGTTATGGAATTGGCTATCTGCCAATTGCCGCTGCAGGTATCGACAAGAATGGGCGACGGATTGCTTTTTTCGATAAAAAAGCGGATATTGTCATTGTCGGCATCTGCCAGAAAATCGTTACTCCCATTGATAGGTTGGTCGGGGTAACCTTTCATTATCATGCCCATGTTGGACTGGCCAGAACAAAGCCATACTTCTCCCAGCAAAACGTTACGATAAGTAATAATTTCGGCTCCTGAACTTATAGCAACGACATAAGGGCCACCAGCTTCAGTAGTTTTTACAGATACGCTCCATTTGCCCTCTTTGGTACAAACAGTGGTTGTTTTGGACTTGTTCCATTCAGTAAAAACAGTGATTTTATCACCTGAATTTCCATTGCCCCAAAACTTTATATCCGAATTGCTCTGCATCACCATATTGTCCGAAATTAAAGCGGAACAAGTGATTTTGGCATTACAAAATGACACAGGAATGGCAATTAAAGCCAATAAAATTAGCACTTTAAGGATTTTCATGGAATTCATTTTTTGTATCTGACGATGGTGATTTTTAGAGGTGGGATATGAATTGCTTTTTGAATTTAGATATTTTCTATTGTGGTTAATAATACTTTCAGACTTTATATTGGCAAAGTAGAATTTGAAATGATATATTTAAATTTTGAGTTTGAAGTAATTTTAGAATAACTGAAAGTATGAATATCGCTATTCAAACTTTCAGCTTCCTAAACAACCACCTTATTTAAAAACTTATTTTCTTTACAAATACTTCATTATTAGTAACTACACGAACGATATAAGAGCCAACAGTCAAAGGAATAATTTGCCCAACAGTCAACGGTTGGTTCGTAATCATTTTTCCAGATATTGAATAAATCTGAATAGCACCCACCACGTTTGATACAATTGCGTCTTTTGTAATCACAAATTGGTTAGATACTAGATTGGAATTGATGTCAGTACCTAAATCAAAATTAGCCACCAAAGTACGAGCTGTCGATACGGTGAAACCATACGAAGCACTGGTTGAAACTTCCGTGCCATTTTCTTTCCAGTTTATAAAATGATAACCTGAATTTGGGGTAGCAACTACCGTGGCGGTTGTACCTGAGTCATAATTACCAGAACCTGAAGTGACACTTCCCCCTGTTCCTGCAGAAGCAGCAATCAAATAGGTTTGCATAAAATTAGCCACCAACGTACGAGCTGCTGATACCGTAAAACCGTACGAAGCATTGGTTGAGACTTCAGTTCCATTTTCTGTCCAGTTGATAAAACGATACCCTGAATTGGGCGTAGCAACCAAAGTAGCTGTGCTTCCGGTATAATAGCTACCCGTTCCTGATGTAACAGCACCACCTGTAACGGCAGTAGCGGCAACTATCAATGGCAATTCATACGCACCGGCATCTGGACTAGCATCCCGATTATTTCCCAGTTCATCTGTAGGCAAAGTAGGCAACAAATAATTAGTCGTCACATAATTTTTGGCAATGCTTGTTCCTCCTATTTTTAATACCGGTGTTGCATCAGACGATAATGAGCTGGCAAAGGCAAGGTCAGCCATCACAGCATCCAATTTATTATTAGTTGTGGTTGTAGTCCATGTTCCACTGGCAATGATACCAAAAATACTGTTAGTAATTACCGGGCTGACAGTTATTTTACCATTCGCTGTTGTACTGGTGGATGTATTATTTGATCCAATCTGACAAGCATTTGTTCCTGTCGAACCACTGTTTCCCACAATAATACAGTTATTCATTGCAATTGTGGTAGCATAACCGCTGGAGTTCTCAACACACACTCCATCAGGTCCTGAAGTAGTAGTACCATTACCAGCCACAGTTGTGTTATTTACTATAGTACAATGATTCAATGTAAGATTAAATGTCGGCATTGTAGCTTGTCCACTTAAACAAGCTTTAAAATAAATACCACCACCCATTTTTGCTGATGTACTTATGCTATTGCCATAAATAGTAGAATTTTCAACCCACAGTGAATTGGCAGCAACTGTACTTCCGTTAGCACCACAATTGATAGCTATACCACCACCATTTCCTAAAGAGGAATTAGCTGCAATAGTGCTATTTTTAATCGTAACTGTAGCAACAAATCCTGTGCCCGGAGAAACAGCAATACCACCGCCCATATTGGTACTGCTTGTCATTGAATTTCCGTTGATATTACAACCTGTAATATTTAAAATTGCAGCACCGGCAACGTAAATGCCACCACCATAAGTGCTTCTGTTTGCTAAAATTTTCAGATTTGTAAGATTGAGCGTAGGTGCATTTGCCTGAGTTCCGGTATTTGTCAATCTTATTCCTCCACCACTATATGCGTTATAACCATTTTGAATGGTCAAGTCCTGTATTGTAACAGTAATACCGGCAGTATAAACAGCATCTAATTTGAATACACCGCAATCATTCGCCTGAGCTATTGTTGTTGTAGCATCTGCCTGAATAATTGTTTGGTTCATTCCGGAACCCTTAATAGTAAGAGATTTTGGAGTAGTCCACAAAATATTTTTTTCTGTAAAAGTTTCTGCTGCCAATTGAATAATATCACCCGGTGCAGCAGCAGCAATTGCAGCTCTTACGGTCGTATACGACGTTCCGCTGTTTGTACCGGTGGAACTAACGTTGAATGTTGTTTGAGAATATGCTTGTGCTGTCCATATAGTAGCAGCAACAAAAAAAAGAAGTTTTTTCATGATATTTTAATTTTATAATTTTTATATTCAGTTATTGTTGTTGAATTATTGAATAATTAATTTCTGAGAACAATGATTCCCTGCACTTTCAAAGGTTAATAGGTAAACTCCTGAAGCTATTCCAGACACTGGGATTGAGCAGGTAGATAATCCGGGGTTTATATTTTGCTCCAGAACTTTGCTACCCAATACATTATGCAAATAAAGTTTTGAAGATGTTGAATTTGCATTGTCAATTGTGAATGACATAACACCTTTCACAACACGGACATCTTTCAGCATGTTGTTTTGCAAAACTTCATTTACGGCAGTCAAGCTATTTGGTGTGCTTGCTGAGGCTGTTCCTACACCATAAATCTGAAGGTCTTTAATTTCAAAAACATCAGCATAGGCCGCTTTCAATGTCATGGCATTTAATATAAGATCATAGGGAGTTGGTTGAGTCTTTAAATCCACTGTAATTGTTGTTCCTGATGGCAGGTTTGGGTCCACTGTTAACAACGCAGTCCTATCGGCAATCGTATAATTCAGTGACATCGAATGCCATACATTGAAAGTTGCACTTAGAAAAGTTTTTGCACCATACGCCAGTGTATTAGCTTCGCCACACAAACGCATTTTTGTTGGTATTGCATCAGTATATTCGTTGTTAATATACAATCTTTTAGGCGATGTTCCGAATGCAATACTTGTTCTATTGCCTTTTGTTCTGAATTTATAATTAATAATAAAATTTGTACCTGTAAAATTAAATACCGGCATGGCAGTAGTTACTGAATCCTGTGATGCAAGTGTTGAAGCAATGTGAGTAATCTTCATGATGTTATTGGACGTATTGTTGGGGTCAGCATCAAAACTCAGACTTCCATTCAACGGTCGCTGTTCAATCCAGTTATTTTTAAAGGTGAAATTATCGGAATAAAGTAACGGAATTGAACTTGAACTAGCCGGTGTACCTATTAATTTTAGGTTTCGAACCTGCAAAACCTCTCCTGATATTGCTCTGAAATCAATAGAATTTAGTATGAAATTATAACCGCTTACCTGTAAAGTTAAGTCAACAACCTGTGTTAAAGTTCCTGCTCCATCATCAACAATAAAAGTAGCCGTAGTACTTGTAGCAGTTTTTTTGTACTTTATAGTCATGGTATGCCACACATTGGGAGTTGTAGTTATAAACTTGGCATCGTTGGTGGTTGACGAATTGGCTTCGCCCGACATTCGCAAATCAATACCGTTATCTTTAGCAACTTGAATTCTGCTCGGAGTTGTTCCCAGAATTGCCTGAAAACCCATCAAAGATGAATTAAAATCAAACTGAACTTGAACGGAATCAGCTACAAAAAGTGTGTAAGGTAATGTTGATTTCCTACCAACAGTTGTTGTACCTGTAGTATTGGCTGTAAGGGTCATCACATTGTTGCTGAATGCAACTGTACCCCCACTGAATGATTGCGTCCAGTTTGTTTGGAACGAAAAATCGTCCGAATAAATGGTTTGTTGGGCATTTGCAGTTACTGCCAACAAGAATAGTGCAAAAAGTATTGGAATTAGTGTAAAGTTTGTTTTCATTTTTCTTGTATTTTTAGATTGTTATTTAATTGTTTTGGTTTGTTTTTTTCAAAAGGCTGAAACTTCAAATGTTTATATTGTTTGATATTGTAATTACAGAACTGAATAATACATCATTATCTGTAAATTTAACTTTTTGGATAGCCAAATTGCTATAATACTAATATTTTGATTGCTTTTACTTTGATTGACCCACCTTTAATTGATTTAATCACCATTAATGTAGGTACAAATTGATAGGATTTTTCGGGTTGCAGATTGAGGTCTACAATTTTTGTATCTTTTCCATCAAGCGTGAATGTCGCCAATTTGCTTTGCATATCATAGTTAATCAACATTTTATGCCAACATTCAGATGTTGCGCTAAGAAATTTGGCACCATCTGCCATTTGAATGGCTTCTCCAGCCAACCGTTGGGTTTTGTTTTTTTCAGCCATAACCCGAAGTCTGTTTGGGCTTTCACCGAAAAATACTTGAGAGTTATATAGCTCATTGAGATAGAAATCGTATTGTATCGTAATTTTTTTGGTAGATACTTCAATAGCTGGAATTTTGATAGTAACCTGAAATTTTTTCCCTTCATAAGCTTCCACTTTCATTACGCTTTCAGTACCTTCTTTTTCAAAAGTCATCGAGCCATTTGCATTGCTGGATATTTTCCATTTTAACGGTGCAACAAAATCTTCAGAGAATAGTATTTTCTGAGAATAAATTGACGTACAAAACACCAAGAGAATTAAAAAGATTTGATTTTTTTTAGTTTGCATAATTGTATAGATTTAAAGTTGCTATTTTCTTCCGATTAAATTATTGATTATAGTGTGTGTATTCTCATTTTTTCGATGTTGCAAAAATAGTATTCAAACTTTTATGGCACTTATAAAATTGTACTTTTTAGCTATTCTAATTGTTTAAGTCCTATTCTTTTAAGATTATTTCTAATATATCCAACTACATACTACGACATCCATTAACAAAACTACCCATTTCCCACTACAAGCCTCCCACTACAAACTACTTAATAGTCAAAAGTTTCAGTTGATTATCTCCCACAATCCACTCACACGAATCAGTAATTTCAGCACCTTCGTTGGCAGCCTTTACTACGATATTATTTTTTCCAGTAAGTAGTTTAATTGCAGTCCAAGTAACTGTTGAAAAATTGTCGGGTGATTTTTTTCCCATGCTAATTCCGTTCACATACAATTCCACAAAACTTGTATTGCTAAAAACCATCACATTGGCTGTCGAATTTGTTCTTCTGATATTTCTCTCATCACAAATGTGCAGCGTTGGCACTTTCTTGTTCCAGTTGGCTTTGTAAAAGTAGAAAGCATCCTTTTTGTTTTTACGGTCGAAAGTTACCAATCCTTTGTCATTAATTCCCGGCCGGTCACCTTCGTTGCGATGCGCTGCACCAAAATCGAACATGTTCCAGATAAATGTTCCCCAAACGTAAGGTCTATTAGCTAGCACTTTCCAGTTTTCGATGTGATAATAGGTTTGCCAGTTTTCTGGATGCCAAGGACTGGTTGGTGAACTCTTTTTCAACGAATCTTGTTGTTGATATATGCTTGCTCCAGCACCATATTCGCTAATGCCGATTTTAAACCCCGGATTTTCTTTGTGCGTTTTGTCTAACCAAGTCCCCAAGCTATTCGGCATACCTTCATACCAACCATCGTAGCGGTTCCAAGCAATTAAATCGGTGATTTTGTTGATGTTGCCATCAATATTACTTGCCGATGTGGTAATACGTGTTGGGTCTTCGGTATGTGCCAAATTGTTTAATTCGGTGATATAATCAAACGGACTGTCACCCACCTCCTTTAACTCATTGAATAATCCCCAGAAGCAGACTGAAGGGTGATTGAAATTCTGTCGAATCATTTCTTTCAGTTGTTCGCGACCATTGGCTTTGAAAGATTCCTGATTAACAAAACCCTGATCGGTATATCCACCTGGGCCAACGAAAGGGATTTCGGTCCAAACCACAAAACCATTCTGATCCAACAAGTCATAAAAATAGGGCGCATGTGGATAATGTGGCAAGCGGATGGCATTGGTTCCCATTTCGAGCATCAACGCCATGTCCTCATCGTGTTGCGATTTGGTGAGGGCACTCCCAATTTCAGCCCTGTCCTGATGACGGCAAACTCCTTTCAGTTGGTAAGGTTTTCCGTTCAGCGTAAAACCTGAGTTGGCATCTACAGAATAATAACGCAATCCCAAAGGTTGAACTACTTTATCAATCTCCTTATTATCAATGAGTAAAGTAACTTCCACTTTATACATAAAAGGGTCAGTTTCACCATTCCACAATCTCGGATTTTTAAAATTCAATGGAATAGTTGTTTCAGTATTCTTATTTTCAGGACTTAAAGCAATGATTTTATTTTCCTGAATTATCGTTTTTTCTCCATCTTTTACTTTCAATTGTAGCGTTACATTTTTTGTTGAAATTGAATGGTTTGAAAGTAGGATTCGGGCTTGAACAAGTGCTTCTGTCGCCGAAACTTTCTCCTGTTTTAAATAAATACCGGGCGAAGCATAATCCAATGGCGAGATACAAACCTCATCGGTCAGCATCAAATTTACATCTCGATAAATACCGCCATAAAAATTAAAATCACCTATAAGTGGCATAACGTCAAGCTGTTCTGCATTATTTACCCGCACCCAAAGATTGTTGTTTTCGCCATAGTTCAAACAGTTGGTCAGTTCAAACACAAAAGCGGTGTATCCACCACGATGCTCACCAACATGCTTTCCGTTCACCAATACGTTGGTTATAGTATTGGCACCATCAAAACGGATAAAAATGCGCTTGCCTTTCCATTCGGTTGGTACGAAAATTGATTTCTCGTAATTACCGATGCCTCTTTTATAGTCTATTTTACCCGACAACGCATCCTGTGCATTCCAGGTATGAGGCAGGTTGACCCGCACACCCACTTTTTGTGACACGTTGTGCGAAAAACGAAATGTCCAGTCATCGTTGAAGTTAATCAATGTCCTTTCAGCCCGCAATTGAAGAGCTGTTGTAAGTATGATTATTGAAATAAGTAAGTGTTTCATTAGCGTCTTTATAAACAATTAGAGAAATTAGATTGGCATTCACCCCTTTAAACGTTAATATCCAGCATTCTGAACTAAATTTGAATTCAAATCCAACTCTGTCTGTGGAATTGGCAACCAGATTTTATGATAAGACCAGTTCGCTTTCAGGGTAGTTACTCCGGTTTGAATATAAGTATTACCTTCAATCGGCAAGTTCTGAATAACGGAAGTCGTTTTATCAAATCTTATTAAATCAATCCTACGCTTTGATTCAAAACAAAGTTCTCTTCTGCGTTCATCCAATAATTCCTGAACAAAATCAGCATTATAATAAGCTAAATTTAAATCATCTACTGTCGTTTTAGTTGTATTTACTACCCTTTGTCTGATTTCCGTCAATATTGCCCTTGCCGATGGCTCTTCATTTGTGAAATAAAATGCTTCTGCCAATTGAAGTTTCACGTCGGCCAATCGCATTAAGGGATAATTGAGCGAGCAGTCATTTATTGTATGATTGGTGTATGTCCCTGGAACTGCTAACCTGAATTTGCCTGAACACCATTGTAAAAGTGAGGTCACTGGTACTGCAACTTTCGGCACATAATAATCCACTTTTTCAATGGTTTCCTTCAATGCACCTGTTTCATATCTTCCTGTAATATTCCAGTCGCGTCTGATGTCACCCGCTTGAAATGAATTATATAAGTCTTTGGTAGGCATGTGTCTACCATAGCTTCCACCATAAGTACTTGAACCTGACGGGGTGAATTGTTCTGTTATTGCAGCATAGCGATCGGAGAAAGCATCTGACCATTCGGACAAAAACAAACATTCCTGATACTGAAATGCTTTCGTTCCTTCTCTGAACAAATAGCTATATTGTGCTTGTGGAAGCATTGAATACTGACTGTTGTTGACCACATCATTCAGAACTGCAACTGCTTTTGAACTCATAACATCGGCATTTACCCATTCAAAACTATTCAGCGGACATTCGGCCAATAATGAAGCACCAACATTGTATCGTTTGCAACTTGCCAGATAATTGTACGTTGTTCCCAAATAGGCACCTGCTGTCCATTTATTGGCACTAGATTTATTAATACCTGTACTTTTAAGATTTTTGTAAGCATAATCAAAATCGCTGATTATTAAGTCATAAACAGCTGACAGTTGAGCTCTTGGAGCATTGTTGTCGGGTGTAGAAATAACATTTAAAGGAACTGCACCAAAACATTGTGCCAAATGCTGATAGTAAAAACCACGCATAAAACGTGTTTCTCCAATATACTGTATTTTTAAACTATCACTTAATTCGGCACCAGATATATTATCCAACAAGTAGTTACAACGGGATATTCCTGTAAAAAAACTTGACCAAAAGTACAATAGGTTTTGATTGGAAGGAACATAAGTAGCTTTCTCAAAATCACAGGACAATGCCGAATTGTTGGCAACCACGTTGTCTGAGCAACCTTCGAGGATATAATACAAACCTCTAGCATAAGTACCATCCGGTACCCATAATCCACCAGAAATACTTGAAGTATTGAGGGCTTCATAACATCCTGCAAGCGCCATTTTGAAGTCGTTCTCTGTTTTGTAAAAGTTTTGTGGTGAAGTAAACGAATAAGGTGCCTGGTTAAGAAAAGCAGTATCCTCACAGGAAACAAACGTACCTATCAGAAAGAGGATCATTATTATTTTCGTTGCTATTTTTTTCATTGCTGCAAATTTAAAGATTTTGTATGTTTTATAAAGTCAGATTAAATCCCATAGAAAAAGATCTTGAACGGGGGTAGGACAATCGGTCGAATCCTGCAAAAAGAGGACTTGCCGAACGAACATCAGGGTCCATACCTGAATAATTTGTCCATGTATAGGCATTTTCAACAGATAAATAGCATCTGAATCCTTGAATTTTTAAACTGTTTAGAATTTTACCTTTAACCCGATATCCTAATGTTATATTCTTTAGGCGGATATAGGACGCATCTTCAACGTAATAGGATGATACGAAGTCATTTGTGCCATTCAATATTCCAGCATAGGTATTTGATGGATTCTCAGGTGTCCAACGGTTATTCCATGAATTTTGGGTAAGGTTATAGGATGTAGATCCTTTTGCTCCCGCTTCCACCATATTGGTAAATGCATTCATCATCTGTTGTCCAAAAACTCCTTCGAAAAAGAAATTCAAATCGAAATTCTGAATGGTAAATTCGTTTCCTAAACCCAAATTAAATTTAGGATTGCTATTACTGATTATTGTTCTGTCATAAGAATCTATCGTTCCGTCAGGAATACCGTTTGGTCCACTTAAATCCTTGTATTTGCGATCACCAGGGTTAACTGCAACTGAATTAATGGTCACTGTTCCTGTATTTAAAGTGCTGGTGTATTGTGTAATATTTGCCGAGGTAATTGTTGAAGGATCAACCACTAACTTAGTAGTTTTGTCTTTCCAAGTAAAATCGGTTAATTGATAATTCCCATCAAACACATAGCCAAAACCAGTACCAATGGGTTGCCCTACAATTACACGAGCCACATCAGTAAGTGCACCATTGCCAATCACAACCGGCAAAAATTGAGCATCTCCAAGTGATACAACCTGATTGCGATTTAAGTCAAAATTCACGGTAGTTTTCCAGCTAAAGTTCTTACTTTCAAGGTTTCTACTTACCAATGAAACTTCAATTCCTTTATTACTTAGTCTTCCAATATTTTGCCATTGTTCGGTAAAACCTGTTTGAGCAGGAATTTTTGCTCGGAAAAGCATGTCGCGCGTATCCTTGTAATACACATCACCAACCAGGTTAATACGATTTTCAAACAATGCTAAATCTAGTCCTAAATCGTACTGGTACGTAGTTTCCCATTTCAAATTCTTGTTTTCGGAAGTATTTGGAGAAATTCCCATAAGCGTATTGCCGTTGGCCGAATAATAATTTGGTGTCAATGAAGCCAAAGACTCATAAGCTGCAATTCTATCATTTCCAGAGCTTCCTAAACTTGCACGAAATTTAATATTACTTATAGCTTCAACTGATTTCATAAACTCCTCACCACTTACACGCCATGCACCCGATATAGATGGAAAATATCCCACACGACTGCCAATCTGAAAGTTAGAAGAGGCATCAGCTCTCATATTTCCTGTAAGATAATATTTATCCTTATATGTATACGATAAACGACCGAAAGCCGACATTCTGTTCACCTGAGTCACGGAAGTAACCGGTTTTTCTATTACTGAGCCCTTACTCATATCAAAAACACCTGTTGTTTCGTCCTGAAAACTTTTTGCAGTCACACCAAATCGTTCGTAATGATATCCGTTTATTTCAGCACCAAGCAACGCAGTGATTAAATGAGATTTATTTAACTTATCAGTATAATTCAAAGTAGCTGTACTAGTGTTCGAATTGGTGGATATATCAGTAATGGTAGCAACCCCATTATAAATTCGTCCCCACTTGGTGGAAGCACTATAAAACTCCTGTAATTTGGATCCAGACATGTTGGCTGATCCTGAAATATTGAAGCGTAATTTGCTTGTAATTTTGTAATCTAAATAAGCGTTACCAAGCATACGGGTCATGGTAGTATTTCTATATGCTTTATCGGTTACCATGGTAGCAAGACTTACAAAACCATTGCTGTATTCTGCCGACTCGGTAGGCGAATAAAGATCAACAGGTCGTTCGGTATATATAGCCTGTATTAAACCCGAAAAACTACCATCACCGCCACCGCTCGATACAACTCCACCTGAAACTGTATTTCCAATAGAAACCGAACCTCCTATCATTAATTTTTTATTGACTTCATGATCAAATTTTATTTTGCCTGAATATCGCTGAAAATCATTTGCTAAAATAATTCCTTTTTGATAGAGGTAACCCAAACTTGATGAAATACGGGTTTTTCCAATCGTTGTATTCAATGATAAATCATAATTATTTGTTGAGCCCTGTCTTATCAATAAGTCCTGCCAGTTATATTGTTTATAATTGTAAAGATTTGCATCTTTGGGCGCATCAATTTTTCCATCTCCATCTGTATCCATTCCATAAGTCGTTAAATTGTCGCCGCGTAAGTATTTATAGTCGATAAAATCCTGTGCACCCAACATCTCAATCTTCTTTGTAGCCATTGTTGTACCATAAGAGGCGTTGAAATTAATTTCGGTTTTACCTTTTTGTGAGCCACTTTTGGTTGTAATAATAATGACACCATTTGCACCACGTGCTCCATAAATGGCTGTAGAAGAGGCATCTTTCAAAATGTCAATTGATGCAATATCGCTTGGGTTGATGGTTGATAATGGATTGTAAGTAGTACTGCCGCCCACACTTGAAGTGGCAACTTCAGACTCATTCACATCAATCTGCATTCCGTCAATCACATACAATGGTGATGAACCTGCGAAAATGGAATTGGCACCACGAATTTTGATATCGACACTTCCTCCAGCTTCTCCTGATTGAGAAGTCACTTTAACGCCTGCCAAACGACCTTGTAGGTTTTGAGAAAAATCGGAGATTCCTAATTTGCCCATAGATTCTGAACTGATAGACGATACCGAACCAGTTAAATCCTTACGTTTCGATTCGCCATAACCAATAGCAACCACTTCGGTCAATTCTGTTGCGCTTGACTCCAAAGTTACATCTATCACACTTTTATTGTCAATAGCTACCTCTTTGGATTTCATGCCAATATAACTTACAATAAGTGTTTTTGCATTTTCGGGTAGTTTAAACTGATAGTTACCGTTGATGTCAGAAACGGATCCGGCTGAAAGTCCCTTCACCCTCAAAGATGCACCAATTACTGGATCGCCAGATGAGTCGGTTATTTTACCTTTAATGACTTGTTCGGAGCCAACGGATTTTTTGGTTTGCATAAAAGCAGACGGAGTAAAGCAAAATAGCAGTAAAAACAATACTGAAATAGATTTTGACTTTAGATAACTGGTAGTAATCATTTATTTAGATTTTAAAGTTAATGGCATTATAGATTTGCGATACAAAGTTCGTGCATTTGAGGTCAATTCTCTTATAAAATTGTACCATTCATATATTCTTATTGTTTAAAGTGGCATTTATCTCTTTACAAACTTCCTTACAATACTTCCTTGCTTTAAATCAAGTTTGATGAAATAAGTACCTGATTGTAATGATGCTACAGCTATAGAAGAAGCAGCAACAAGCCCACTCAATTGTATTTTTCCCAAGATATTGAATACGTTATATTTTGCGCTATCGCAATCATTCAAAAATAATTCGGTATCACAAAGTGTTGGATAAATGCTTATATCTAAAGAATCAACTGAATAGATATTTGATAAGCCTGTAGCTGTTGTAACTGAAATCATATTTGACAAAGTCAACATCTCATCGTTGCAAAATGAAGGCTGAATACTGACTTTGTAGCTATATTTTTGATTTGCAGATAAATTTGGAACGACAAAAGAACTATCTGCCACACTGTACTGATTGATAAGCGAATCGGTAGTTTGATTGTAGTTCTTTTTGTAAACGAACAATAGATATGACGTAGCTCCAGTCACTTTTTTCCATTTGGCAAGAAACGAATTAGATTGAATGCTAGTAGCAGCTAAAGCTATAGGTGCGGCTATTTGTATGAGCTGTTGCAAACCTGTGGAGGTTATATTGGTAGTAGAAGTAGCAATTATTAGTCCTTTTCTGCTTGTCCCCGAAGGTTGAATAATTTTATTATTGGTCAATGTTACATTCGTTGCATTTTCCACAAATATATTTCCATTTGCTGTAAGAGCAGTATTTACAGGAGCTCTACCTACATTGATAAAGGTATTATTCACAACCGTTGCACCAGTTACAGATGTCAATGCAAATCCGGGGCTGTCACTACCGAAAACCGTATTCCCAGTCACAGTTACATTGGTCAATGCATTTCTATTGGCACTCGATGTGTAGTTTGCAGCATTGGGATCAAGTCCTGCACCTACATAAAAACAAGCTGGTTGAAGTTGATAGTTACCATTATTACATTCATATAAGGTATTATTGCTGATGGTTACATTACTCGGGCCTGTCCCCATCACCCACTTCCCCCAACGTAGTGTGAGATATACTCTCAATCCCGAATAACCTGTTCTGGAAATACAGTTCCCATCAATAGTCCCATTTGGTATACAGCAAACTATTCCATCGCAAAAATTATTTGTAAAAGTATTGTTGGCTATCCGAAATGTTTCGCGCCCATAGCGTCGGTTAAACAAATATGCTCCAGTTGGAATCGTTGATATATCGCGGTCGAAAGTCAATGTACATCGATTTCCACCAAGTGAACTAGTCGGAAAAAGATATTCCCATTTGGTAGCTAGCAATTTGGCAAAAATACCAGTTGTTGAGAAATCAGCATTTCGAAGTTCCAATGTATCACCCACAGTGAGTGTATAAATGGTTGCATATTGCTGAAGATAATCTGCAATTACAACCTTGGGGTTTGTTGCATCATTAGTCATATAAGGCGGAATAAATCCATCGCTGATATGCATTCCATCATCGTGAGTGTACGAAATAGTATTATTCTCATAAATAATATTTCCCTCTGAATTATGAAATTCTCCACCCGAAAGCACAGTTCTGTAACGGTCACTTCCCGGTTTCGGAATTACGTTGCAATTGGTTATGGTATAACCTTTACATCCCGAAAAATAGAATGAATTCTCTGGAGCAGAATAAATGGTTACATTGTATAAAATGCTAGAATTAGAATAAACAAAACTTAAGGCATTGGCACTGAATTTATTATCAAATGAAAGCATGGTATACAAACCTACTTTTGCTTGTGATAATCTGTAGGCATTGGAAATTCCAACATATACATGTTTGTTATCCAACCACTTGGTGCTATCAACATAGGAAAGAGTAAATCCCGCACTCGAACGTATTTTTAATGTATTATCCCATTCTTTTCCACTTAGTACAGTAGGTGTTCCATTTATAGTTATATTGTTCGAAATCTGATAAATAACCCCAGTGCTAGTTACTTGTGTTATTTGTCCTACAGCACAAATTGGGGCAAGATCCCAATCCCAATCAATAATTAGATTTCTAATGGTCATATTCTGGCAATTATCCAATTCAAAAAAACTACCACTATAGGAAGTATCTGTTTCACTGAAAATGAAAGTGGAGCCACCACCATCTATTTCAACATTATTAGCGGCATTAAATAATATCGTCTGTGCAGCATTTCGTTTAATTTTATAAATACCCTGATTGACAACTATTTTGGTGTTGGGATGTGAATTAGAATAAGTGGCCATTGCTGCCACTGCTGTCCCATTTACAGTGTTTGTATTGGCTGGATTCAAACCAAAAGTGGAAGCATTGACCACTGTTACAACTGCTGCAGCTTTAGCAATGTGAATAGAGAATGAATAAACTAGAAAAATCAGAAATAGTAGTCTTTTTTCCATGAATGCGATTTTTTAAGTATTGTGTTGAGGGTCTCGTAATGACTGTGCAAAATTCGTGTTTATATTCTCAAACACTTATAAAACTGTGCTATTTTTATAGTCTGATAATTTAAAGGGGCATTTATCTCTTTACAAACTTCCTTATCGCACTTTCCTTATCCAATTTGAATGTAATCAAAAATGTTCCTGAAGGTAAGTTCGCCACTGAGATGGATTTACTTTTCACAATTCCACTCAGCAGCGTTTTGCCAATCAAATCAACAATTGTGTATACGGCGCTATCACATCCAATTACAAAAAGCTCATTTTTACAAATCGTGGGATATATTACAGCACTAAATGAGTCAATCCGGAACGAATCAGTAGTTGTATTTTTAAACACAACATTCTTAACAAAGCTATTTGTAGATAATTTCAGCTGTGATGCTGAAGTAATCAAATTGCTACCTACCCTGAAGTTGTCAAATGTAACATTCTGAAACTGGTGAGTTGCATCGAAACCATTAATAACCGAAGGAAGTGTTAGGTCTCCTCCAACAATTTGAACATTCTTCACTGATATGCTGTCAACATTACCTCTTATAGTCTCTACGGCAGTTGAAGTATTGATAACGCCCATCCAAACATAATTTTCTTTGCAATCTTCAATCCGAATATCATCATAAGAGACATTTGAAACCCGAGCATTTTCATTGTTATGAATTCCAAGTGCAGCTCTGCGATTGGTACCTCCATCAATGGCTGTTCCCTTATGAATAATATCGATATTTGAATAGTGAATATCGCTGACAGAGGTCTGACCGTTTACATCGGCTATACCATTCAACTCATAACCAATTTCAAGTCCGTTTCCACTGTGACCATTAAAAACAGTTGCTCCTGTTACAATTATATCATGCGGATTATCAGCTCCAAGATTATATCCTGCTTTAGTACTTTTGATTACTATACAGTCATCCTCCGATCTGAAAAAGCCACCGTTAACTCTTACATTCTGGCATCCTACTATATCCAGAGCATCACATTCTGTATCCTCTGTGCTTATAACTTTTATATTATTTACAGTCAGCCCATTACATGTCCCAAAAACGGTATTCCATCCCTGCACACTATGAAAAACAACTCCTTCGAAAGTAATATTACTTCCACCTACTACCCTGACGGTGCGTGAATTTGTCGAATTAACAGAAGAATCAATTATTCCTCGCCCCCTTACCGTGAAATTACTTACTCCGGTACAGGTTATGTTTCCTCTTACAATAGCTCCCCCTGCAATATAAATGGTCTGACCTGCTTTGGGTGTGATATTTTCTGTGTAAATCTGTCCGGCAGCATAGTATTTCACATTGGGGTCCGAGGCAATTGGTACATTTACTTCAAGCGGATTGCTGAAAATATAGAGGGGTGTTGCAGCATTGCCGTTTATTTCAACACTTAAATTACAATTTGTGGGAACATTTATAGAGATAGTTCGTGCTGCTGTCTTGGTGTAAGTCAGACCCAGTTTCAATGGTCGAATGGTAACAGTACTAATATCCACATTCGTTGTAACAGTTACCGGAACAGTTACTGATGTTGAGAAATTGGTAAATGCACCTCTTGATGCCCCGCTACCAGTAACATAGGTTGTTGGAAATACAAAAGAACTTATATTGTTGACTTTAACACTATATTGAGTACTTGCAATTGCTCCTATAGGTACGGGATATACAACAGTCTCAGCTTTAATATCATGGCTTGTCAATAATATGAGAACCAAAGTCAAAGTAAACGATTTCAAAATTCCAGATGTTGTGCTTCGCATAATATGAAAGTTTGTTTTTTATAGATACTGAATATTAGATTCTGAATGTTATAAAAAACCATTCTGAATAAATTATAATTATTTTATTATTAGTTCAATAGCACTTAATTCTTCAATGCTGAACTCAATATTTTTCAAACATTGAATAGAGTCTAATAATTGCGCCGGTTTGCTGGCTCCTATCAACACCGAAGTAACCCGATTGTCTTTCAGCAACCATGCCAGCGCCATTTGTGCCAGCGACTGATTTCTTTCAGCAGCTATTTCATTTAGTGCTCTAATTTGGTTGATACGTTCAAGTGTTATCATATCAGATTTAAGGAAATGACCAACCGCAGCACGTGAATCGGCAGGAATTCCATCCAGATATTTATTGGTAAGCAAGCCCTGTGCCAATGGTGAAAACGGAATGCAACCTACACCGTATTGCTCCACCACTTCCAGCAAACCACCTTCGACCCAACGCTCGAACATGGAGTATTTCGGTTGGTGAATAAGGCAAGGCGTACCCATTTTTTTTAGCATTTCAATTGCTATGGCAGCTTCGGGAGCGCGGTAGTTCGACAATCCTACATACAAAGCTTTGCCCTGACGCACGATTAAATCGAGGGCCGCCATGCTTTCTTCCAGTGGTGTTTCAGGATCGGGACGGTGGTGGTAGAAAATATCCACATAGTCGAGCTTCATCCGTTTCAAGCTTTGGTCGAGACTCGAAATAAGGTATTTCTTTGAACCCCAGTCGCCATAAGGTCCATCCCACATAGTATAACCTGCTTTGGTGGAGATAATTATCTCGTCGCGATAGGCTTTGAAATCCTCATGAAAGATGCGTCCAAAGTTCGTTTCTGCGCTTCCGGGAGGTGGCCCATAATTATTGGCAAGGTCGAAATGAGTGATGCCACTGTCGAAAGCCAGATGTAGTATATTGCGGTAGTTTTCCACCACATCCACATCACCGAAGTTGTGCCACAAGCCCAGCGAAAGGGCTGAAAGTTTGATTCCGCTGTTACCGCAACGGCGGTACATCATGTCGTTGTAACGATTTGAATTTGCAATATATTCCATTGTTTTTTTTTGCTATTTTGAGATAAAAACATTTGTACACTCCTGCACTTTCACTCCAAAATTTTCGGTATAACTGTTTGGATTTTGAATATCAACCATTTTATTGCGGAGAACTATCAAACCATCAATATTGCAAAGTGAAATATTGGCTTCGCTGACGCTTTTTGAAATCGTATTATCTTCAATCAAAATGTTTTTATAAAATTGCCCTGGAGTTTTCCGCAAAGTAATATCTATATCGGCTTTATTCCTCAACACCTGATTGGTTCTATCGAAACGATTATTGCGAACAATAATATTGCTTGGCCCTGGCCCATGAAACCAACGGTCACCAAATGCATCGTTGGAACTTAAATACAAACCGGCATAACCAGCATTTGAAAAACTATTATTTTCAATAATTCCGTTGGGCCAACTGGTCAAAATGCCTCTGCAAGCTAAGGTGGTGGCTTCATTATTCCGGAGAATATAGTTGCCACTTCCCAACTCGCGATTCCACAAACCGGTTTTTTCGGGCAAATTAGCTGGTAAATCTTCTTTAAAAGTAACAATGGCAGCAATCTGTTTATCCTTTGCTGGATAAAATTCAGGCAACCATTCCACGGAAGCAATGGTGGCTTGTTGACCAGTCTTTGCGAATTTTTCATTCAAAAAGTCAATTTTGGCACCTGCAAATAGAGTGTATCGTGCTGAATAATACTGAATTCGTTCACAAAGAATGGAATTCTTGCTTTTTACTTTGATTCCTCCAGCAACAAATCCGTCGCTGAGGTGCATGTAATCATCCATTTCCGAATCTACCACATTGTTTTCGAACAGAAAATAGCCACGCGAATTGTGAATTTCAAAAGTGCCGTGCGAGGATTTTGTTCTACCGGTACCTGGACGGGGAATAATATTTACCGATGAAATCTCCAAATATTTGTTGTAATCGCAAGCAAAACCCCTGTGATTCAAAGCAGTATATACATTGATATTATGAAAAACAAGGTGGTCGTTTCCATTGGCTTCTACACCATAAGGGTCGTAATTGGTATGAAAAGTAAGGTTGGAACACTGACCGATTTTGGCCATTTGAATACTTTTCGAGCTTATCATATAAACTCGAATATGATGCTCGTCGATAACCGTATCTTTCAGAATTTTTCCTGCGCCCAATTCCCCATATCCAGGACTATTTTCAGCAAGTACAAAAGGTTTGGTTTCCGGATTTCGCATATTGGTGAACGGATTCCAGTCCTTGGAGGTCGTACCGCTTTCTTTGTTCAGCTTGGTTTTCTTTGGTAATCTCAAATTGGGGACATACAAATCAATGTATTTCCCATCAACATTAACCGATTCAATATATCCCAATGCCGAAACGGGTGTGGTTGCCCAATCCCAATCGAGCGTTAGGTTTTCCACCCGCACCCGCTCACAATTGGCCACATACAGCAAAGCACCCATCGAAACAATGGTTGAGTCCATGACAATAAACTCAGCACCTTGCCCATCAAAAATAAAATCTTTCATGCCTTCAATGGCAATCTGACGGGTTACGTGAGGCGTTCTGACATTGGCGAGCGCATAAGCCAGACTGTCTTTATTAGGTTTTGTATTGATAGAACGAAGGTAATAAACTCCTTTGGGAATGGTGAGTTTATAGGCATTGTTTTTTTTACAAAAGGCCAATGCTTTCTTTATTGCTGCCACATTATTTTCGGGTGTACCGTGTTCTTTAAGTCCAAAAGTTGCTACATCTACTGTTTTTCCTCCTTTGCGGGGTGCATC
>JBAXAD010000034.1:0-23230 GCA_037142715.1 Paludibacter sp.
GTGATTGCAATTGCAATTGCTCAAAATGTGCCACTTTATGGACAGACTCTAAATAGATGAATTAGAATGTATTTCATTGGACTTATATTGTTGGTTGAAAATTTTACATTTTCAACCAACATCAAATCCTATCCAATTTATTCTAGTAAAAACAATGTAATTCAAATTGATAAATCACAAGCTAAACAATAGTGTAACAGCTCTATTTGATTAATTATTGCTGATAATTATAGATGAAAACTTATATTCTAAGTTTTTTAATTTCGTTTTATGATGTTTTTTTTGTTTTTGTTGTAATTTGTAATTGCCTGTTATTCATTATTATATGTAATGAGACCGAGAGTCTGTAATAAAATGTAATAAAACTAGTCCTTTTATAGTCATTGCTAAATCAACTTATTACTTAACTTTGAGCATTAATTGTTTTTTTATAATCTATTGTAAAAAGTAAAATCTAATATATACGATTTAATATCTAGTCAAAAAATGAAGAAGATATTACCATTTATTCTTGCCATTTCGTTCGTCTTTTCCGTGTTTTCTCAAAAAAAAACAAGCTTTACCGGTTGGTCTTTTACTGCTGAAGTTGGACTGAATTATTTCGATGGAGACATTCCTCAAGAACAGACTCAAATTTTCCCTACCTCTATTCGTACCGTGTCCTATGGTGGTACTATAGAGTATGCATTAACTCCAATTTGGGGATTATCATTGGACGGTTACTTTTTTCCTCTAAAAGGACCCTTAGACCCTGCTAAGCCAAAAATCAATAACGTTAATACCAATTTATTTACTACTGATTTTAATGCCACTATTAATTTTACGAGATGGATTTTTCCAGAATCTAAATCTAAGTTATACGTAATTGGTTCTATTGGATTGGGTTTTGCCAGATATAATTTTAATGTTTTGGACGACAATGGTATACCAATATCACCCACTGCTACTGAATACAATAAAAATACAACTGCAATAGGACCTACACTCATTTATGAAAATGGAGCTCCGTTGAAAACTGGAACTGCAGGTTCTTGTCCTGTAACAATGGCAGTAGAATATAATTTCTCAAAATACATTGCCGCAGGTTTTAAAGCCCATTATAGAGCTTATACAAAAGACAATATTGAAGGAGTTTCTCGACTTAATTGGCAAGGTGTAACAAACGATTTTATTGCTGCTGCTCAGGTATATTTACGTTATAAAATCAATGTGCCTCACAAGGATCACAAGCGTAATATACGTATGGAAGATTATTTGCCAAATACAGCTTTGGATTTAGCAAAAGAAAATGCTGATAGGTTGAATAAATTGGATTCAGCATTAATTAAATTGGCTCAGAAGGTAGACAATCAAGGTGTTAAATTAGATTCTTTGGCAAATTCATTATGTAATGACGGCCCCGACACAGATGGTGATGGCGTACCAGATTGTAGAGACAAGGATCCAAAAACTCCATTAAATACTGCCGTTGATTTCTGGGGAAAACCAATTCCATGCATTGCAGCTTGTCCGCCTGCGCCAGGTGTCACTCCAGTATCAACTATTGATGATATACCAGCTGTATATTTTGATTTCGACCAAGTTGGGCTTGATAATGATGCGTTGATAACCATCAGAAAAGTGTCAGCTAAAATGAAAGCTGATCCAAGCCTGATTGTTGAGGTAAGAGGTTTTTGTGATTATATGGGAAATAATCCATATAATGACCGTTTAAGCATTAGACGTTCTGTAAGAGTAAAAGCTGAAATGGTAAAAGTTTGGGGTATTGCACCTGAAAGAATTATTACCAATGGTAAAGGAAAAGCCCTCGAACCACGTGCTAAATATCGACCTAATAGAAGATGCGAATTCTTTTTCAACAAAGAAGTCAGTTTTAAATAAGCAACAAGAAAGCCTACTTCAAGTAGGCTTTTTTGTTTTCATAATCTCAGGTTCTAATTTTTATTTCATGTGTTTGAATAAATCTTATATCTTTACAACCTAATGTCATTCATGATTCCTAAATAATATTTACAAATAGCAGATAATCAGAAATTTGAAATCCTTACTCTAATTATTGTCACAAATGAAACCAACCATTATTGATTTGTTGAACCAAAGCGTAGAAAAATATGCTAATAATCCATTTCTATGGGAGAAAACTTCAACAGAATATACATCCACATCCTATTTTGAAACTAAGCAACAAGTTCATTTATTGGCCGCAGGTTTACTCAAGCTAGGTGTAAAAAAGAACGATAAAATTGCATTATTGTCAGAAGGCAGAAATGCTTGGATAATTGGGGAATTAGGCATATTGCACACTGGAGCCATAAATGTTCCTTTATCCATAAAACTTGAAGAAAGTAATGATTTGATATTTAGAATTATGCACTCTGAGTCTCAATATATTTTGGTTTCAGGAAGTCAGTTGAAGAAAATACGTGCCATTGTAAAAGAACTTACATTTATTAAAAAGGTGATAGTTTTCGATGAGCAAACAATATATCAAGACAGAGAATTAAGTTTGAAAGATTTGAATAAGCTGGGTGAAGATTTTTTAAATCACAATCCCCAAGTTATAACAAATCGATGTAAAGAGATACTTCCCAATGATTTGGCAAATTTAAGCTATACCTCAGGAACCACCGCAGATCCCAAAGGCATCATGCTTACACATCGCAATTATACAGCAAATGTTGAACAATCGCTCACTTTAATGACTATCCCATCAACATATCGCACCCTTATTATATTACCTCTTGATCATTGTTTTGCACATGTGGCTGGTTTCTATAGTTTTATGGCGTCGGGTGCAAGTGTTGGCACAGTTCAAAGTGGAAAAACAGGTATGGAAATTTTGAAAAATATTCCGATTAATATCAAAGAATTAAAACCTAGTTTGCTTCTAAGTGTTCCAGCATTGGCCAAAAGTTTTAAGAAGAATATTGAAGGTGGCATTAGATCACAAGGTTTAGTTGTAAATTCACTTTTTCGTTTTGCTTTACATTTGTCCTATTCTTACAATAATGAAGGTTTTAATCGTGGCGGAATTCTGCAGATATGGAAAAAGCCACTTTTAAATCTGTTCGACAAAATACTTTTTTCAAAAATTAGAGAGGTATTTGGCGGTCAACTTGAATTCTTTGTTGGAGGTGGTGCCTTATTAGATATAGATTTACAACGGTTTTATTACGCCATTGGTATGCCAATGTTTCAAGGTTATGGATTATCCGAAGCAACTCCAATAATTTCCTCTAATGGCATTAAAAATCACAAACTGGGTTCTTCTGGATACTTGGTTAAACCATTGGAATTGAAAATTTGCAATGGAGAGGGTAATGAGATTCCCAATTTTGAAAAAGGAGAAATCGTTATCAAAGGTGAAAACGTTATGGCTGGTTATTTCAAAAATGAAAAAGCCACTGCTGAAACTATCATTGATGGATGGTTGCATACGGGCGATATGGGTTATATGGACGATGATGGATTTTTGTATGTGGTAGGGCGTTTCAAAAGCTTGCTCATCTCCAGCGATGGAGAAAAATATAGTCCCGAGGGAATTGAAGAATCGTTAGTAACTAATTCTCATTACATCGACCAAGTTCTACTTTATAATAATCAAAATCCATATACTACCGCACTTATTGTTCCTAATAAAGAAGCTATGAAACGATATGTTCATCGGAAAAAACCACATTTAATTTGGGAATCCAATGAGGCAAAGGTATTGGCATTGAGTAAATTACAACGTGAGTTGAATGATTATAAAAAAGGAGGAAAATACGAAGGAATGTTTCCTGAACGTTGGTTGCCAACAGCAATAGCAGTTATTGGAGAGCCTTTTACCGAACAAAATGGATTGGTAAATAGTACAATGAAAATTATGCGAGGAAAGGTAGAAGAACGTTATGCAGAACGCATCGAAAGTTTATATGTTACCGGTGCCAAAAGTATTGATAATGAAAATAATATGCAAGCTTTGAGTTGATATTGGCTGTTTAATACTTCCAAAATGAACAAATTTGTTTGTTGTTTCGTTTTGTAAAAAATATCTTTCAATAATATACTAAATCCAAAGGATTCAAAGATGAAGAAAATACTGATTTTAGGCATTTTCGGTTTTTTATTTGCAAACCAATCCAATGCACAGTTTACCAAAAATTACGAACTCGGAATAGGAGCAAGGTTTCAAAAAACAGAACAGCTATATTGGGAAAATGGCGTCGGGCTAGATTATACTTCAGATTACTTGTTGCATAAGAAAATCCACCTCAAAATGAGTTATGCAACCAGTAGGCTTGGCAGTGCAATTGGTAGTAACGCCTTGAAACAAGATAATTATCTTATAGGAGCTGATTGGAGATTTAGATCCGAAAAAGATTTTCAGTTGTTCGCTGGCATAAATACAGGTTATTTTCATTACGACCCGGAATTGCCAATATTTGATGTTTTGCCACACAATTCTATGCTTTTCTCGCTCGAAACTGGACTGTTTTATAAATTTAAATTTCCAATGGCAACGAGTTTGTCAGTTGGCTATAATATAATTAATGGAGATGGAGTAAGTAAACCAGGCACCTTGTTTCCAGTGTATTATCAATTGAGTGTATTTTATTATTTAACTCCCTATTCACATAAATCTCTTATTTCAAGAAAAAAACCGTTTGACCCAGTTTATAAAAAGAGAACTAAAAAAGGTGGAAATTTAAATGAAATTTAATTTTTTTTTTTTGAATATGAAAAAGTTCTTATTTGGTATTTGCACATTGATAATTTCGTTGTATTTACTGTCTTGCAGCACAAAGCCAGATATAAATGACTCTATGCTTGATGCAGGTACGATTTCCTATAACATTCCCGATTCACTTCATAAACATTTGGTTTCGGTATATATCCCACATCCAACTCTTATTCAGCAAAATACGCCGGTAATAATTGCCGCTCATGGATATACAGCCACCACTTTTGAATGGGATGAATTGCGTACGGATGCAAATCTGAAAGGGACATTTTATGTGTCGCAAGTACTGTTGGGTGGTCATGGGAGATCATATGAAGAGTTTAAAAATTCTACTTGGGAAGATTGGCAGCTGTCAATTAAAGAAGAATATAAAAAACTTTCTGATATGGGATTCAGAAAAATTTATTTGGCAGGTTCGTCCACAGGTGCACCATTGATTATCAATATGATAAAAAACGGATTTTTTGATGATTTATCTAAGCCCAAAGGAGTATTCTTGATTGATCCAATTGTAGTTTCATCAAACAAAACACTTACCATGGTAGGTTTATTGGGGCCTATTCTTGGTTATACTACCGTCGAATTGGCGGATGGCGAAAAGGGCAAGTGGTATGTTTATCGTCCTCAAGAAACCTTGAAGCAATTAATGACTTTGATTAACTTGACCCGAATTGATTTGCAAAATGGAATTATCTTACCTGAAGGTACGTATATGAAGGTTTATAAAAGCCAGACCGATGATGTAGCCGATCCAGTAAGCGCATTGTTGATTTATAAAGGAATAAAGACTTTTGCCAATGGAAATATAGATGTTGAATTAGTGAATTCTAAATTGCATGTTTTTACGCGTTTGGGTGGTAGAGTAGAAGTAACTGCTGCCGATATCGAATTGCAAAAAAGAGTATTTGATGAAATGGAAACGAAAATGGTACAATAAACCCATGTATGCTTAAAAAAAGAAGCCCGTGAATTATATTTACGGGCTTTTTAGTTTGATATTATTAAAGCATCAAAATACTCGCAATAAAATAGGGCATACCACCAATAAGTATACCTGTCGCAATTTTAAAACTTTCAGATTTATAGAATACAAACACAAATCCCAAATTTGGCATAACCGAAAGTAAGAAGATTTTACCGAGTAAGACGCTTGGATAAAGGTGTTTAATTATTTCCAAAAAAGGTAGGTCAATGGGATAAAACCTGTTTAAATACAACCACATAAAAGCTATGGGGAGCAGCAAACCCGGAATGAATCCGTACAGAAAATGATTAAATCGTTCCATGTGTTTTTTACTTAAAACTGCTTTGTAACAACTAAAATTCCCATTTCCTAATCCCATCCATTGCCTGATAGGCTGTCATGTCAATCTTTACAGGTACTATGGAAATAAAGCCTTGAGCCAATGCCCATTCGTCTGTATCTTCAGCTTCGGGTTCGTGATTTTCAAAATGTCCTGTTAGCCAAAAGTAGTTACGGCCTTGCGGGTCAATTCGCTTTGCAAATTCTTTTGTCCACCTGCCGTCGCATTGCCTTGCAACTTTAACTCCTGCAATTTCGCCCATAGGTGCATTTACATTTAAACAAGTACCATGAGGTAATCCGTTTTCAAGTGCTTGGCGAGCAATTTGAAGTATGTATGATTCAAAAATACTGAAGTTTGCACCAAACGCATGATCGCAAAGTGAAAACCCAATGGATAATATACCATTTTCACAGCCTTCAAGCACTGCGCCCATAGTGCCAGAATATATTACATTAATAGCAGCATTGGAACCATGATTAATACCAGATACCAATAAATCGGGTTTTCGTTCCACTATTTCATTCAATGCTAATTTCACGCAATCAGTTGGCGTGCCTGTTGATGAATATCGAATTAGTCCTACTTTTTCTTCTAATTTTGTAAACCGAATAGGATGTGTTACCGTCAATGCATTGGATTGAGCAGAACGTGGTCCATCAGGTGCAACCACCACCACATCTCCAATTTGCATCATTAATCTAGTCAATACATTTATCCCTTTGGCATCAGCGCCATCATCGTTGGTAATTAATATAAGAGGTTTATTCATTATTTTTTTGTCTAATGTCAAAGGCCAAATGACGAATGACGTGTGAGTTAAATATTATATTTTGATTCTTTTTACTGTTCCAAAAAGAAAAATGAGGGTCAAAACTACAAAGTATAATAAATCGCGTGAATCAATTACTCCACGACTAATTGATTTGTAATGAGCATGTATTCCAACAGTTTCCAAAAATTGTATTGACTGGCCAGATGAAAAAAAGCTGGATATAACTTCAAATCCATAGTAAAAAAAGAAGGACAGTATCAATGCCACTACGAATGAAATGATTTGATTTTTAGAAAGCGATGAGGAAAAAGTGCCGATTGCAACATAGACTGAAGCCAGCAGAAAAAGTCCAATAAAAGAACCCCAGAATGCACCAGAATCAATATTGCCTTGAGGTTCTGCCAAATATGAAACTGTGAAGTAATAAAGTAAACTGGGCAGTAATGCAATTGATACCAATGTCCAACCAGCAAGGAATTTGCCTGATACTATTTGTATTCTACTGAGTGGTTTAGTTAAGAGCAATTCCCAAGTTCCAGTTTGCTTTTCTTCTGCAAAAAGTCGCATAGTCACTGCAGGACATAGAAATAAAAACAACCAAGGAGCCAAGTAAAAAAGCCCATCAACATTAGCATAGCCGGCATCTAAAATATTGTATTCTCCAGGTATTACCCAAAGAAACAGGCTAGTAAGTATCAAGAAAATACCAATAACGATATATCCAGTTGCGTTACTAAAAAAAGTACGTAATTCTTTTTTAAGAATTGAAAACATAGTCAAACGAATTTACAATTTGAGAATTTACTTTTTACAAGCAATTTTTATTACATTTGCGGTGTCAAAGGTAACCAAAATTATTGATTCGATAAACACAATGTTCTTCACTAAATATGATAAAAGCACTCGTAATATATATACCCTTTCTTTTCGCAAATATACTTTTGGCTCAAACTAACGACCAATATAGTATTAAAATTCAAGGAATATATGGCAATATATTAAATCACGACCCTGTTCATGTTGGACCTTTAATTCAAGACGCGGTTAGAGGAGCTGAAATTTCGGTAGAGTTTCAGACAATGGGCGAGAAACCTTGGCAACAATATCAAAATTTTCCTATAATAGGAGTTGGAGCCGTGTGGTTAAACTTAGGTAATCCAGAAAAATTGGGTGATGCTTTTGCACTGTATCCATATATTAGTTTGCCGTTGTGGCGAAATAAATACTTTCATTTGAATATGAAAGGTGGGATGGGGGCAAGTTATTTGACTAAAACGTACTATAATACCAACAAAGATTCATACGGAAATACTCTACCGTCATTGACGGGAACCAATGCAGCCATTGGATCTAATTTGAACATCTACTTTTCAGGTGGTGGAAGTTTAGAAATACCTATTGCAAAAGGATTTAGCGCAACCGCAGAATATACATGGAATCACATGTCCAACGGAAGCGCTGTTGCCCCAAACACAGGACTAAACTTGCTGAATGGATTTGTGGGACTTAAATACTACCCAAAATACAAAGTCAACTTTATACCTCAAAAACAAAATATCACTGACATTAAAAAAACATTTTCAGTTGAAATGATAGCCGCTGGAGGGTTTAGACAATTATATTATCAAGACCAAAAAACATATCCAACTGCGTCATTCGTTTTGGGAGTTTATCGCCCAATAACAAATTACTTCAGAATGGGGTTGGGAATGGACGTGTTTTATGATGGAGTTTATAATGGAAATACTGGATTTAAAAGAACATATCTTGCAGTAGATGAGTTCAAAAATAAATTGAGAGTAGGATTGTCGTGGCAAAATGAGTTGATGTTTGGGCGAATGACTGCTGGGTTCCATTTTGGATTGTACCTTTACAACCCGCTTAAAAATTTGGAGCCTTATACAGATGCACAAAACGGAGAGTTAAATAAGTCTATTATTTACCCTTACAATATTGATAAAGAAGATGGCTGGTTATACACCCGTGCCGCTTTAAAATATGCTGTAAGTGAGCATTATTTTATTTCATTAGGGCTAAAAACACACTTACAAAAAGCTGAGTTTATTGAATGGGGATTAGGTTATAAGTTCTAAAAAAGATGTCGGTCTATTTCAACGCATCTAACATTAATGAAATTTCATCAGCATCTATCCCATTTGCAATTAAGTATTTTTTATCATCATTGAATGATTCAAGAAATAAGTCCCAGTTATCTTGTTTCAAATTTAAGCTTTTGCGATAAAAATCGAGGCTTTCAGAAAGTTTATTTTGACACCAGGCTATATGTCCTGCGTTGAGATAATCGTGAGCGTTTGGTTTATTGTCAATCAATTTATTCACATAGTATTCAGCTTGTTGAGTGTTTCCTGAAACGTAGGCACACCACGTAATTGCCCTCCATACTTTAGGGTTTTCGCTATCTTCGGCATCCAGTTTAAAGTATATGTTTAAAGCTTCCTTGAATTTCTTTAATTCTAAATAACAATGACCAATTTGCAATAAAACAGTCGATTGATTTGGTTTTAAATAGTCGGAATGTTGATAATATTCCAGCGCTTTTTCAAAATTTCCAGACAATCGGTAACACAAAGCTAATTTTCTTATTGTCCAGCTGTCATCGGGTTGAATAATATCGGCTTTTAAATATGCCGCTAAAGCTTTAGGCAACTGTGATGTCTGCTGATATGAATAACCAATTTTTTGATAAAGTGCTGCAGATGGAACTGTTTCAAGTTGAATTTCTTCAAATAATTCCAAAGCCTGTGTATAATGATTTTTCAAAAAATAATACTCAGCAATACTGGTTTTAAAGTCGGAATTTGCCGACAAAATATCGAATAGAACCGAACGATGTGTAAGTAGAGAATATGCGAACATATCTGAGAAATCAGCTCGTTGCGGATAAAGTTTGAAAAACCGAAATAAATCTTGAATATATTGTTTTGATAAGTTTTTTGAAGCTAAATCAGGTGTCAAAATAGCTTCATCTTTGGATATTTCGTCCAATTGTTCGGCTTCCATTTTGAATGACTGCTTCAACATGCCTCTTTGAGATTCAGGCATTTGAAGTATGCTTAAACAAAATGAGTATTTATCGGAATTACACATTAGGTTGTTTCTGACAAAAGCAGTTAGCAGGTTTTTTTCATCTGATTTGAATAAATCACTTATAGCTGAAAATTGTCCATCAAAGGGCAAAAACCAATGTGTGAATACCGAAAAGAATGGAAAACTTTTAAGCATTGAAAACGTGCTCATATATACATCGGCACCTTCCATTTGCAATTCGGTAAGTTCCTGTAATTTATCATTTACACCACTTTTTTCCAAAATATCTTGCCAAGCTGGATTTTCTTCAGCCCATTCTTCTGAGCTAAGAATACTGTCAGTGTCCATTTTGTCTTTCAGTAACGGGCTGATTTTCATTACTTCAGGCAGAATTTCCTCCTGCATTTTCTTCGTAATCTTTTCCGTCTCGGCAGTGGCAATTAGTTGAATGATTATATTGTGGAAATTTTCTACTGTGTGGCTATCATCACTCAGCAAAACCAAGCGATTGCGAACTGAAGGGAAAAATGGTAAAAATCGATTGTATTTGAGCAAAACAAAACATAAGCCAACCAAAGCTCTTTGTTTCACATTTTGGTCGGTAGATTGACAAGCATCGAAAAGCAACATGAGTTTGTTTTCGTCGAATGTTCTCCAAAGGTTTAGAGTAAGTGCAGAAATCAGAAGTGATTTTTCTAACCAACCACTGTAATTAACATCCAGCACTTTGTTGAAAATACTTTTTACTTCTGTTTGATAAGTTGTAGTGAGCCAAAATAAACCAAAAAATTCCGGAAGTAAGGACTCATAATTAGTTCTTAGTCGCCTTTTTTCAGTATCATGATTTTCATCTAAACTCGCAAATAAAGCTGTTTGTGTATGGTAATACTGTAATGCTTTAAATAATTCGGAAGGGGAATTATGTCTCTTGGTATGAGGGTAATATCTTTTTTGGGTAAATTCAAAATTGGAAGAGTTTCTTAATAATAATTCTTCTCTTAACTCTGAATTTAGGATGAAACATTTGGCAATTAATTTGTTGTAAACAGATTTTCGTTGCGGATCTTCTATGCCCTCAATAAAGTAATTTAGTAGATAACCGTAGTTTTGTTGCAAATCTTCAAGCCTATCACCAAACTCGCCAATTTGTAATTCATCAACAAGTATTTTAGTCGTTTCAAATGCGTTTTTAAGCTGTCCCAAAGATAGATAGCGTAAAGCATTTTTATATGTTGTGTGAATTTGAGTTGCATTCATAATTTCAGTTATCAGTAGAAAAAACACGGAATACAGAATTCATTTTTCAACCCATTTTGCTGATTTTTCTCAATCTTTCTTCGTCAATAATTTTGAGTTTTCTTCCATCCATTGCTATCACATGTTCGTTCACAAAGTTAGCAAGTGTACGTATGGCATTGGATGTGGTCATATTAGATAGATTAGCCAAATCTTCTCTAGAAAGATACATACTAATGGTCGCTCCATCTTCTTCAACGCCATATTTTTTAAATAATTGTAATAAGGCTTCTGCCAAACGTCCCCGAATATGTTTTTGCGTCAAATTGACTGTTCGTGCATCTGAAGCCGCCAAATCGGTGGCAAGCTCTTCTAAAAAACGATAGCAAAAAGCATTGTTATGACGTAGAATTGACAAAAAGATATCAGCCTTAATCATATACACCGTCGATGCCTCAAAAGCCATAACGTTAGTGTTATTAGCTTCATTTGCAATTATGGCACGATAGCCAAAATGCTCCCCAGGTTTTAGCATTCTAATGATTTGAGAACGGCTTCCTACCCCTTCTTTGTACACTTTCACCTTGCCATCTGCCAAAATCATCATGTGCGTTGGCACTTCGCCTTCACAATGGATCATTTCGTTTTTTTTGTAATAATGAACCGTGTAATTATTACGTACAAACTGTCTCTCATCTGGCGTGAGGACATCCCAAACTGATAGAATCTCTTCTAATGGTTTGATTTCGGAAACATGTTTTTTTGCCATTTAAAATCGTTGGAAATATGTTTGACAACAATGTTATAAAGCACAAATTTAGTGTTTTTTTGAGATATACCATCATCTGCTAAAGAAATAATTTCATTTACACTAAAAAATAATTTTTTTATGACATAATTTGAACTACAAAAATGTACTAGTGAAAGTTATACAAGAAAATCGGTTAATATTTAATTCAATTAAAAGGCAATTTAGTAAAGAAAAATCATTACTTTTGTAACCAATTTCAAATAAATTTCATGAGAAAAATTTTCCTGATAATCATCATTTTTACTAGCATTTTAAAAATAAATGCACAGCAAACATCAATCAGCGATTCTGCCATTATTAGTTTAATTACTTGTTCGCCAGGTCAGGAAGTTTATTCAATTTTCGGACACACAGCCATACGAGTCAAAGATGCAACAACAGGTGTGGATATAGTGTTCAATTATGGTGTTTTTAGTTTCGAAACAGAAAATTTTTATTATAAGTTTATAAAAGGAGAAACTGATTATCAACTTGGTGTATACAATACAAGCATTTTTTTGCCTGAATATGCTCAAAGAAAATCTATGGTTTGGGAACAAGTCCTTAATCTCAACCCAATAGAAAAGCGAAGATTAATAACAACATTGGAAAATAACTATAAACCTGAAAATAGAATTTATAGGTATAATTTTGCTTTTGATAATTGTTCTACTCGTCCACGAGATAAAATTACTTCCGCAATGTTTGGATTTATCAAATTTCCAACAACCTCAGATTCTAAAACTTTTCGTCAATGGATAGGCGTTTATACCGGAAATGATACATGGTTGAAATTTGGGATTGATATAATTTTTGGCCTTGAAGCGGATAAAACAACTTCCACTAATGAGAGCATGTTTTTGCCAGAAGTGCTTATGACGGAGTTTCAATCTGCTCAAGTTACTTCGTTAAATGGTGCAAATAGAAAATTAGTATCTGAAACAAATATATTAGTTGATAATAATCAACCTGAAGCAAACGTAGTACCATGGTATTTTAAACCAATCACTTTTTCTGTAATTTTATTGATTGCAGGAACAATTATTACCTTGTGGGATAAAAAACGTAGACGCCAATATAAACCTTTCGACACTGGTATACTCATTTTGACAGGATTAGGCGGTTTGATTATATTTTACTTGATGGTTTTTTCTTCTCATCCTTTGGTTAAATATAATCTTAATTTGCTTTGGCTTAATCCTCTAAATTTGGTAGTAGCTATTGTTTTGTGGATTAGACCATTGCGAGCATATTTGTTTGCTTACCAATTTTTGAATATAGCTTTACTTATTGGAGCATTATTTGCCTTCGCTCTATCTGCTCAGGCTTTTAATTTTGCGGCTTTTCCATTGATAGTCTTACTTTTAATGCGAGCTACAAGTTGGTTTGCATACACTAAAAAGAGACTTTACAAGCACAAAGAAAAAATGAAACATTAAATGATTTTTTGACATGAAATCAGCAACTCCAATCCGTTTTGTGGGAATTATACCTGCCCGATTTGCGTCAACTCGCTTCTTAGGAAAACCATTGGTAGATATTGGCGGGAAAAGTATGATCCAAAGGGTTTATGAACAGGTTTCTAAGTCATTAGCTGATGTTTATGTTGCAACTGATGACCAAAGAATTTTTAATGCGGTTTTGGGGTTTGGAGGGAATGTAATTATGACATCCGATCAACATAAAAGTGGAACTGATCGGTGTTATGAAGCATTTTCGAAATTAGATGAGAAGTTTGATGTAATCATCAATGTGCAAGGAGATGAACCATTTATACAACCAGAACAAATTCTGGAACTTCAGAAATGTTTTGAGGAAACCGATACTCAAATTGCAACTCTAGCAAAAGTATTTAATGAAGTTGATGGTTTTGATGCTTTAAATAATCCCAAAAGTCCAAAATTAGTTATCAATAAACGGAATGAAGCCATGTATTTCAGCCGTTCTGTAATCCCTTTTTACAGAGGTGCTGAGCCGAAGGAATGGATTTCAATACAACCTTATTATAAGCATGTTGGAATTTATGCATACAAAGCTGAGGTCTTACGGGATTTGACACTTTTGGAACAATCGCCACTTGAAATTTCCGAATCACTTGAACAGCTCCGTTGGCTCGAAAACGGTTATCGCATAAAGGTAGGTTTTACAGATGTGGAAACCGTGGGTATTGATACACCTGAAGATTTGGAGAAAGTTAAAGGACTGTTATTCTGATGAATCCAATCTAGTTTGGCCAATTAATAAAAACACCCCCGAAAGCTTATTACTTTCGGGGGTGTTTTTTTATGAAAGATGTTATCAAGTCTATTCAATTATTTCTGCAAAATCTGCAATATTTTCATCCACATATGCCGCAATTAGTGAAGTTTGCTTTTCTTCCATTTCAAAATATGCTTCTTCCAAATCGTCAAAAGCCTCAAAATCAACATACATGGCATTGAATTCTTCATCGGTTGTTTCGCGTTCCAAAGCAGCTTTGTTTGGATCGTAAATTTCCTTAGCTTTATAAATGAGTTTTGCTAATTCTACCGCTCCAAATTGCTTGATGGCTTTTGCAAAAGGATTGGCGAAAATATAACCGCCGTAACCATTTTGAATCAATTGAACAAAACCTCCATCTCGCATTTCGTCCTGAAAAAACCTGTGCGCCAGCAAAGTATGTTGGCTTCCATTGAGCATTGACATGTTTTCAGCAGTCAACTTTCCACCAATTTCCGCCAAATAAGCATCGGTAAATACTTGAAGGAATTCATCCATGCCTTTTTCGGCAGCTGCTGCCAATGTATTGTCTTTTATTTGAATCATAATTTTTGCGTTTCGTGTTTTGTGTTTCGTGTTCTCTGCTACAGCAAAATTTCGGCACTATAAGCTGGCAAGTTGATGCTGAGTTTATTTTTGTTCAAAGTGAATTTATTGTTGAAAATACCCACAAAAGTAGTTGATTTGATTGAAACCGGCAATTCTATTTCTAACGTTTTTGCTTTTGCAGAATTATTGATACATACAATGGCTTCTTTCTCAAAGTATTTACGTGCATACACCCAACTGTCTTTTGTGGTTTGTATGTTGATAAAATCCCCATAAATCATTACAGGATTTTTGCTCCGCAAATGCGTTAAAATTGAAACAATATTCCAAAGTTTGGTTTCGCGATTATTCCAACCTTCAAACTTCATCATTCGTCGGCAATCGGGATCGTTGGCACCCGTCAATCCAATTTCGTCTCCATAGAATATCACTGGAATACCAGGAATGGTCATATTGAAAACGTGCATCAATGATAATTTATCGTAGGCCGTTGAATCCGTGATGCCAATAACACGTTGCCATCCAGCTGCTTTGCTATCTTCGCCAAATTTCAAGTCGCCCGATGCATAAGCCATAAACCTTGGTTTGTCGTGATTCCCCGAAATATTTCCCATCAAATTGTGATTACCATAAATGTTCAAACTTGAATTTAGAATGGTTTGAACTTGTTGCAAATTACTGCCGCCAACTCCCGCAAAAGTAGTATTGGCCACATCGTATACATTGAAATCAAATTGTCCATCAAGCATTCCAGTGGTAAGATAACTGCTTATCAATTCAGGACTTCCGTAAGTTTCACCAATTTGGTATAAGTTTTTTCCATGGTTTTGTTTCTTGATTTCCATGGTCAATTTCCTCCAAAATTGTTCAGGAATATGCTTGCAGGCATCGTGACGGAAACCATCCAGTTTGAATTCTTTCAACCAAAACATGGCAGAATCGGTCATAATATCCACCACTTTTGGGTTTTGCAAATCCAGTGTTGGCATAAAAGTGTCGAACCAAGTTGTCAAACGTTGATCGTTCCAACGCTCGGTATTTAGCGTCCCATCAGGCAAATATAGCGGTGTAGTCAACTCTGGATGTTGCTTATAGAATGGATGTTCGTTGTGAACATGATGCGCCACATAATCCAGCAAAATATTCATGTTCTTTTTGTGGGCATCTGTTACCAAGTTCTTGAATTCTTGATTTGTTCCAAACCTGAAATCAACTTTGGACGAAGAAACTGGCCAGTAACCATGATAACCAGAAAACTTGGTTTTCATAGGTGCATAATAACCATAAGGTTCTGTAGGATTTTGATTTAGCGGAGAAATCCAAAGAGTATTTGCACCTAATTTTTCAAAATAGCCATCGTTGATTTTTTGTTGCAAACCGGCCAAATCACCGCCCCAATAATCCACTTTTGGATTTACATCGGGTCGGTTCATTGGATGATCATTTAATTTGTCGCCATTCTTAAACCTGTCTACCAACATAAAATACATGATTTGTGCTTGTTTGTCAGCGCGCGTAATTTGTTTGTAATCAGTCAATACTTTCCCTTTTTCGAGTGGAATAAGCACATCGTTGCTTACTCCAAATTTATTGCTCACCCACACACGAATATACGACCTATCCAATTTGTTTGCTTCGGCAGGAATTGTTATCAAAAGTTGCCCCGGTTTTTGAATGGAGTATTTTGTTGGAATAAGGAAATTCTGCCAATAAATAAACACTTCTTTTGCATCGTTTTCAGTTGATAATGTGATGGTTGTATAGTTGTATTTTTCAGTTTGAAGTTTAGGGAGTTTATCGCCATTACCCGCTATTTGCAAAATGGAATTGAATTTTCCGTAGCCATTATCTACTTTGTTCGGGTTTGTAGCATCGTGGTTTTGTTCGCCATCCAGCACCATTTGGTACAGATATGTACCAGGACTTAAATTTAAGGTAACTTCATACATTCCTTTGGCGTTCAATTTCAAATCGGGCGATAGAGTAGGCGCCCAATCGTTCATTTGCCCTGCAATCTGAACTCTTTTATACGTTTTGCCGCTTGGATTGTAAGTGAAAACATAATCTATTTTATTTGTTTTTCGGCAAGGAATGGAATATGCAATTCCTTTTGTCCAAAGTTTCACATCTGCAAATGCCTCCATATTGGGTGCAACTTGAAGTGTTGCAGTGGTTTTACTGCTGTCTATATTGCAAATTAAATTTTCACTAGAACTTGTAATTGAATCAATTTCAGTTGGTTTCGATATAAAGTCTTGAAGATAAACAGTGTTATTTCCAATTTTTAAGGTCAACAGCGAATTCAGATTCAAGCTGTTTTCCGAGTCTGTAGGCAGATTTAATGATGGTTGACATGCAGTGAAAGCAATAACCGATAATAGCACGAATAAATTTTGTATTTTCATGTTGTAATTAATTGTGAGTTACTATAGAATTAGTAAAAAAGATATGCTTCTAAATTGTTGATTTTTATATTGTTTGAATGTTCTTGATTTGCGTTTAAAACACAAATTACCAGCTTGTAATCATTTGTTTTTATGGTTAATTCATCTGAAGAGAATTCTCTGTTTTGATTTGTAGCATCCAAATTTTTAATCATTTGAATTTTTTCTTTTAAAGAAATTGAATAGCTTTTTAATGGACTTTTTACTTTTAAAGTCTGACTTTTTTTATCATATTTTATTGTCAACTCATTATCGCTGTAAACTGAATCTTTATCTTGAGAAATAATGATTCTTACAAAATATTTGTACGGTTCAACGTTTAACTTCAATGATTTATAACCCAAATTGGCCGAAAAATATTTCAGAAATTTATTTGTTTTGATATTTTCATCCAAATTCATTTCTTTGAATAATTCAGGAGTTGATTTATCTTTTATTGGCTTAGAAAAATACAGTTGAAATGATTCATTGCCATAATTATTAGAAAGATAGCGAATGTCTTCAATAATTCGAACTTGTAACAGCGTATCAATTACAAAGCTTTTGTTTTGTGGGATAAAAACTTTTCCGTTTTTCAATAAATGAGCATTCGTAAATGATGTTTTTAAATTTGCAACCAATGACTGTTTTGTAACAGCAAAAACACTCCATGGTCCCACAGAACTTAAAAATGCAATTGTAGCAAATGAAATAACCATCCATTTCAGGTGATTTGCTTTTGATATAAAAAGATAAATGCTAATAAAATAAAGCCAGGCATTGAGAATCAGCACATAACATCGGTTTATTGTCAGTCCGTAATCATCAAATCTACGAATTATGCCTACCGACATTAATATCAAAAGTGGCAATAGAATCAACGGAAAGTATTTTGAAAATAGATTTACTATTTTATTTTCATTTTCCAATCTCAATGGATATAAAATCAACATGCAGAGGAAACCAACAATTCCCAAGGTTGAAATTAAAGTAGAAACCCAACCGTTTGGCAGTTCCCACTTTACAATTATTTGAGCCAAATAAACATATAAAATCAAGGAATAAATAGCCAGTATTGGTAGTAAAATGTACAATCCCAGTATTTTGATGAATTTATTGAATGTGTATTCCGATTTGCGTTTCTCGGTTTCGTTGGGAACGTTAGCCAAAAAATAAATGGACGCAAATATTAAGTAGCAGAATACAGCCAAATTACCATATACTTCTGGTTTTATATTTACACCAAAAAGCTCTTTCAATGATAGAACGGCCAAACTCAATCCACTCATTAAAACTTGTGCAAATACGAACGAAATGAATAGTTGCAGTATTACAGTTTTGCTAAATTCCCAAAATGGAATGTCATTGTTTCTTTTAAGAAACGAAATAACGAATGATGATAAAACAAATGACAATCCAATGATTACCAGTTGATAATAATGATAGGTCAACAATTTTTCAGGTAACGAATATACGTAAAAACTCAACAAAATGACTGATAAAAGATTTAGTCCAATTTTTATAATTTGTTTCTTGAACTCTTCAGAAAATAATGTGACTAGAATGCTCAAAGCTATTCCTAGCGATAGAAAAGCCCAAATTCTTTCTTGAATTAGTGCATTGTGGTTGTTGATTTTCAGCAAGAAATAATAAGCCAACCCCAAAATGAAAACCAAAGTAAATGGAAATCGATGAAGCACTAAACGTCCTTTTTCATTCATCGTTTTCAATGATAATTTTTTCATAATGCTAGTTTTGGTTAGTTAATTTCCAAAATTATAACTGTCTTTGCTGGAATTGGGATGTTATTTTTTAGACTGTATTTTATGCCAGTAGTAATTTCATTGGCTTGGCTTTTGTCCTTTAACATTTCATTAAATCGTTGAAGGTTTAATTCCTTGTTTTCTAGGTTGTTATTGACAATAATCATAATGATTTTTTCGTTATTGTACCTAAAAGTAACATACAATCCGTTTTCAGGAATAAATTGTTTCATTTTTCCATTTTGAAGAACTGTATTGTTTTTTCGGTAATTCAACAAGGTTTTGAGATAATTAAACACTTCATTTTCAGCTTTTGTTCTATCTTCTGGAATAAAAGCATTTCGTTTGTCAGTAGCCCAGCCACCCGGAAAATCGAACCGATGACCTTCGTAATTTCCAGCAATTCCATCCAACATTATTTCTGTTCCATAATAAATTTGCGGAAAACCACGTGCCGTAATCAGCATTGCCAAGCCCATTTTGTATTTTTGTACATCGCCTTTGGTCATTGTTGAATAACGGTCAATATCATGATTATCAAGGAAATTCATAATCATATTAGGGTTGGCATATACAAAATCCTGTGCATAATGTCCATAAAACCGAGCCATACCAGTATCCCAACTTTCGGGTTCATTGAATGACGAATACAAAACGTCCTTCAAGCAAAAATCCATGACACTTGTAAGTTGGGAGTCAAATCCATCTTTGTTATTGTTACCCGATTGATAATAAGCTATTTCAGCTGGCGTTTTTACCCAACATTCGCCTACAACGTTCATATTTGGATATTCACCACGTATGGATTGAATGAAGCGAGCGGCAGTTTTTATGTCGTTATATGGATATGTATCCACGCGCATACCATCGATGTTGGCATATTCAATCCAAAACAAGTAAACTTGCCGAAGATAATCGAAAAGTAGCGGATTTTGAAGATTCAAATCTGGCATATTAGGTGCAAACCAGCCATGCGTTAATTGGTATTTGTCAACTTCCGAAGCGTGTGGATCTGTCAATGCCGTCATTCTATAATTGGAGGAAGTGAAAGTAGACCAGTTGTTTAACCAATCTTTGGCGGGCATGTCTTTCATCCACCAATGTGACGAGCCACAATGATTTGGAACCACATCAATCATCAATTTCAAACCTTTGGAATGACAAGAATCGGCAAGCCGAACGTAGTCGTGATTTGTGCCAAACCGAGGGTCAATTTTGTAATAATCGGAGCATGCATAATGATGATAAGAGTATTTTGTGTCATTGTTATCAAAAAGTGGAGTTGTCCACAAAGTTGTAATTCCCAAATCGGCTAAATATGGAATTTTAGAAATAATTCCTTCAATATCACCACCATGTCTAGCCCCTGGATCATTTCTATTCACACCTTGAATATAACTCGGAAATGAGTCATTTTTCGGATTTCCATTCGCAAAACGGTCGGGCATAAGTAAATAAATAGCATCGGCTTCTGTGAAACTTTTACGAGCTGCAGAACCATTTCTTCGTGATTTTAATTCGTAAACAATAGTTTGCGAATTCTTTCCAATTTTCAACTTTAAGTTGAATTTTCCAGGTAAGGTTTCTTTTGCAACATTCAAATAAAGAAATACATAATTGGGGTTGTCAGTCAATTCTTTATGAGAAATAGTTACTCCTGGATAGTTGATTGAAATATCAGCACACGCAATATTAGCTCCATTAAGCATCAATTGAAATTCGGGTTGAGTCATTCCTGTCCACCAAAAAGTAGGTTCTGCTTTTTGTACCAAGGCTTGAGTTTTGGCAGCACATTGCAAAGCAAATAAAATGGAAAATATTGATAGAAATAAAGTTCGTTTATTCATGATTATTCGGTTTGTAAATATCATAATATTAGAGATTTAAGCTGTGTTTTTAATTGAATTATTTTCGACTTAAATTTTGCATTTTTTGAAATTCTCGATAACATATTTCTTGTTGATTTTCTTTGTCTTCAATTACTAAGATGTTAGCATTCAACCATTTTTCAGCCCAAACGGCAGCATGTTCTTCGAATAATTGATTCCATCCTTTTTGTTTCACTTCCAATGCCAAATTACAAGCTTTTTCAGTCAATTCTTGTCGAGGATAATTCAATGAACTCACGATGGCCACATATTTATTCAGACAAACGGTATCACCACTACGAACATCTGTTCCCACGCTAAACCCAGCTATTTTTTCTTTTTCAATTTTTGTTGGGTTTAACTTTACTTTCTCATTATTTTTATATAAAACATAAGATAGTGCAGAGCAAACATGAAAATCTTTTAGTTTAATTTGATTCCACAAATGCGCCACATCTTGTTGTGTCTTTGATTGCAATACATTCCACAACGATTCATAATCAGCCATTTGGTCCTCTTTTATTTCACCATCTATTATTGGCATAAATGAAATTCGACCTTCAAAATTTATGGATTTAATTGAATAACTGATGGCGCCAATTTCCTTTTCGGCCATGCTCAAGAACCGTTTTACGGATACTTGAATAGAATGTCCTTTTGCTGTAGTAGCGTTAAATGTACGTTCCAATAATCCATCACGCATATTGAGTGTTCTTTGGAAATTTTCTACTTCCCAAGTAGCCAAATCAAGCATCTCATCATTTAACCGAACAATTATTCCTGTCCAGTTGGGCGAATTTATTTTGTATTCGTCCGTAGTGGTTTCTTCAGAAATTTCCAGTCCTTTTATGTATGACCCTAACACCGATTTGCCCGAAAAGAACTCTTCAAAATTACCATTTTGCTTAATATATCCATTGCCTATACTGAAAATACGATTTGAAGCAAGTTGGTCATTTGTGTTAAATCCTTCTTGAATTATACACCAAGGGTCGGTTTTGAGATATGATTTCATAGCATTATTGATTTTGAAGTTTTTGATTTAGATACTCATGGTTAATTTGTCAGATTCTTTTTTATCGTCCACCCACATAACACTAACGGCCGCAAATAATAAGAAAATTCCAGACATTACGATGGCATAAATAGCATGTGAGTCGAACAATCGTTTCACAATCATTCCTCCAAAAATACCATTCACAATTTGAGGAATTGTAATAAAGATATTAAAAATACCCATGTAAATTCCTATTTTCCTTGCCGGTAACGCTGGAGCTAAAATTGCGTAAGGCATGGATAAAATACTGCCCCAAGCCATTCCAACGCCAATCATAGAATAAATTAAAAAAGTTGGATTTGTTATAAAATAAACTGATAATAAACCAATTGCGCCAGCGGTTAATGAAATGCTATGTGTAAGTTTTCGCCCCACTTTATGCGCTATTGCCGGTAATAATAAAGCATAAATCATGGCAACCGCATTATAAACTCCAAAAATAATACCTACCCAGTTTCCGGCTTCTTGGTAAGTTAATGACGAAGTGTCAGTTACAGACAATCCGTAAACGTGTTGAGCAACAGCTGGTGTGGAAAAAACCCACATTCCAAATAAGGCAATCCATGTGAAAAACTGTACAATCCCCAATTGTTTCATGGTTTTGGGCATGGCAAGTATATCTTTGAAAATGTCAGAAAATTTTGATTTGGGTTCAATAAGCTGTTCTTTTTCTCCATTAAAGTGAGATAATTCTTGGGGCGAATATTCTTTTGTTGTAAAAACGGTCCATAATATGGTCACAATTAAAATAGCTGCACCTATATAAAACGAGAAAATAACATTGTCGGGTATGCCGCCATTTATAGCAACTTTGGAAATGCCTATCCATTCGGCTAATACATAGGGCAGCCACGAGCCAATTACTGCACCCACACCAATTAAAAAAGTTTGAATGGAAAAACCCAAGGTGCTTTGGTCTGCAGGTAGCATATCTGCAACCAGTGCCCTAAAAGGCTCCATTGCCACGTTGATTGAAGCATCCATAATCATTAAAAATCCAGCACCAACAAACATGGCGGGTATAAAACTCGCAAAAACGCCAGCATTTGGCATCAATATTAAAGCTATAGCGGTTAAAATTGCTCCCACTAGAAAAAAAGGTCTTCTTCGACCCAGTTTAGTCCAAGTATGATCGGAATAATGACCAATAATAGGCTGGATAATTAAACCTGTAATTGGAGCCGCAAGCCAAAACCATGAAAGTTGCTCCATGTCGGCACCAAAAGTTTGCAGAATTCTACTTGCATTTGCATTTTGTAGAGCATATCCAAATTGAATTCCCAAAAATCCCATACTTAACGAGAGGATTTGGTAAAACGAGAATTTTGGTTTCGTGTTTCGTGTTTCGTGTTTCGCGTTTCGTGTTCCGAGTTTTGAGTTCGGTGTTTTGGGTTTTGGACTATTCATCTTTTTTATTATTATTATTTTTTTTTTT
>JBAXAD010000035.1:0-23110 GCA_037142715.1 Paludibacter sp.
CAGGAGGGTAATTTGATATCACAGGAGGGTAATTTGATATCGCAGGAGGGTAATTCATCTTCACAGGAGGGTAATTTGAAGTCGCAGGAGGGTAATTCTGAATTGAAATTTATAAATACTGCATTCGTCATCAATTTCTATCCATTCAGTCACTATTTTTCCACAGTCAGTCACTACAATTTTTTCATACATAGTTGTTGTTCTAATTTTGCATCAGAAATCAATTAAAACCCATAAGATATGAAACGTAATTTTATTTTAGCAATGACTGTTTTTTTATTGGCAGTAAACATTTACTCTCAAGGCAATGATCAAACCGTCCGTGGCGTAGTTGTAGAAGCATTTACTGGCAATCCTATTGTGGGTGCAACTCTGATTTTGATGGATTCAAAACCTGTAATTGGTTGTACTACCAACGGAAAAGGCGAATTTAGCTTGAAAAACATGAATACCGGTAGAAGTTCATTCACAGCATCTTTTATTGGCTACAACTCGCAAACCATATCCAACGTGATGGTGATTTCGGGAAAAGAAACCATGCTTACTTTTAAGCTGGAAGAAAAAGTGACCCATCTCAGCGACGTTATTGTAAAGGCAACGCATTCCAAAGAAATGCCGATAAACGATATGGCATTGATTAGTGCGCGGTCATTCAGCGTGGAAGAAACCGAGCGTTTTGCAGGCAGCTTGGGCGATCCAGCGCGAATGGTTTCAAACTATGCTGGAGTCATGGCTGGCAACGATGCACGCAACGATATCATTATCCGTGGCAATTCTCCCTTGGGATTGCTTTGGCGCATTGAAGGCGTGGATGTGCCCAACCCCAACCATTTTGGAGCGCAAGGTACCACTGGCGGCCCGGTGAGCATGTTGAATAGTAATTTGTTGGCCAATTCCGATTTTATGACGGGTGCTTTTCCGGCAGAATATGGAAATGCCTTGTCGGGTGTGTTTGATTTGAATTTGCGGTCGGGCAACAATGAAAAGTTGGAGTTTACTGGTCAAGTTGGCTTTAATGGTTTTGAGGCAGCCGTGGAAGGACCAATTTCTTTGAGTAAAAACAATCCCAAAGGTTCGTTTATTGTGGATTATCGCTATTCTACCTTGCAGTTGGTAAGCAAAATGGGCATGAGCATTGGCACTGGAACTGCCATTCCTGAATATCAAGACTTGTCGGTATTGGCAGATATTCCTACCCGTAAACTGGGACGGTTTAAGTTTGTTGGTATCTTTGGAAATAGCTTTATCAAGCTTGGGCGGTCGTTCGACAAAACGGAAGCATTGAGTTCCAATCAGGTGGGATATGCCACCAACTTCGGAGCAGGATTGAATATTGCCATGCTTACCCATACGCTGATGCTGTCGGAAAATACGCGTTTGAAATCAGCCATTTCATTTCAAAATTCAAAGTCTGCCACACAAAATGACACGATAGATTATGTAAACAAAACCTATTTCAACAGGTATGCGGGCGAATTGCAGGAAAATAAACTCACTGCGTCCATTCAACTAAAACATAAATTCAACAGTCAGAATAATTTTACGACAGGCTTATCAGTCAATAAATACATTACCACTTTCAATGATTCTATCTTCATGAAAGAGTATCAAAAAAGAATCATGCTCACCGAAGTGAACAATGAGCCAACCACTTTGATGGAAGGATTTGTGAACTGGCAACATAAGTTTTCGGACGACCTGACCCTCAATACTGGACTTCAATATCAGTATTACGACTTGAACAAGGAAAGTGCATTGGAACCTCGACTGGGATTTCAATGGAAGCTAAAACCCAATCAGACCATATGTTTGGGCTACGGTTTGCACAGTCAGATTCAACCACGAACAGCCTATTTCTACAAAGATTACAACAAAAATACCGATACTTATTCGGAGAATAACCACGAGATGAAATTTACTCGCTCACAGCATTTTGTATTGGGGTATGACGTACATTTGGGCAAAGAATTTAGGGTGAAAGCCGAAACTTACTTTCAAAACATTTACAACGTGCCAGTATCGAAAGTGGGCAAAGAGTTTTCGATGCTCAACTCGGGCAGTGGCTATTATTTACCCATTTTGGACAGCTTGGTAAATACTGGAAAAGGCTATAATAAAGGCATTGAACTGACCGCCGAGAAGTTTTTGAGCAATGGATATTATGCATTATTGACGGTTTCTGTATTCGACTCGAAATACCAAGGCTATGATAAACAATGGCGAAATACGGCTTTCAATACCAACTTTGCCATGAATCTGTTGGGCGGTTACGAATGGAAAGTGGGCAAAAAGAACTTCATCACCTTGGATCTTCGCACAGTATTATCGGGCGGAATGCGTTACATTCCCATCGATTTGGCGGCATCGGTGGCAGCTGGCGAAGAGAAATATGATTGGTCAAGAACCTATACCAACAGATATAAAAACTATTTCAGAACTGACTTAAGAATTGGGTTCAAACAAAACCTGAAGCACTTTTCGCAAGAATGGGGACTCGATTTGCAAAACGTGAGTAACCATCAAAACATATTTTCGGAGCAATACAATGCTCAAACACGTGAAATATCGACGGTTTATCAGCAAGGTTTTTTGCCAATGATGCTTTATAGAATAAACTTTTAAGCCAATGTACAAAGTAAAGTGATTTATTGCTATTTTTGTAAATTAAAAATGATTAGAGTATGAAAAAAATGAGCGATTGGAGAATTGGAATCATGTATTCTAATTGGTATTACATGGTTTTACTGATAGTTACGGTTTCACTATTAATTGGTTACTTATTTGCATTGGTAATGGAACTGGATTTTACTTTTGTCAATGTATTTCTGCGTTCCATCATTAGTACAGCAATAATTTGGGGCGGTTGTGTGACCATTGTTACCTATTCATGGCATAAATATCCGTGGGAAAGCATGCCCATAAAACACCTCATAATCGAAGTATTGCTCATTTTATTGTTACTGACATTATACATTTTTATAAGTGCATTTTTCCTGTGTTTCAAAGATAGCAGCTCAATAAGTATCGTATTTCAATCACATATTATCGAGATTATTTTTACCATTTTAATCACGTTTTTGATTACTACCATACATGAAGCAGTGTTTTTTTATCAACAATGGAAGCTTAATTTCTCTAAATCAATTAGCCTGGAAAAAGACAACCTAGAAGCACGCTACAACGCACTGAAAGCACAGGTAAATCCACATTTCTTGTTCAACAGCCTGAATAGTTTGATGAGTTTGTTGGACAATCATCCAACGGCTGAGAAGTACGTGCAAGATTTATCGGAATATCTTCGTTACGTGTTACTTAGCAATTCAAAGGAGGAGGTTACTTTACAAGAAGAATTGGAGCATTTGGAGAAATTCTTTCATCTTCAGAAGCTGAGATTTGAAGAAAATCTAACTGTTGAAATCATCATTCAACCGACATCTCTCCCACTCCATATTCCGCCTTTGGCATTGCAAATGCTAGTAGACAATTGTATAAAACACAATATTATTTCTGCAAAAAATCCTTTGAACATCAAGATTTTCGACGATGGAAAAAGCATAACCGTACAGAATAATCTTCAAACCAAACATACCGAAGAATCTACTGGTCAAGGATTGAAGAACATTGAAGGTCGCTACCGTTTTATATCCAATGAACCAATTAAAATAGTGAAGGATGACAAGCAATTTTCGGTAACAATACCATTAATAACGAACGAAAAACCATGATAAAAGTACTCATCATAGAAGACGAGCAACCAGCTGCCAAGCGACTGGAGAAAATGCTGTTGGAAATTGCTCCCGACTTTGAAATCGTGCATCGTTGCGACAGTATTGAAACGAGTGTTCAATTTTTTAAATCGGGAATCATGCCCGATTTGGTAATGCTAGACGTGCAATTGGGCGACGGATTGAGTTTCGATATTTTCAAGCAAGTAGAGATTTCTTGTCCAGTAATTTTCACTACGGCTTATGACGAGTATGCCATCAAAGCATTCGAATTGAATAGCATAGACTATTTATTGAAACCAATAAGTAAGGAAAAACTAGAGAAAAGCATTGAAAAATTCAGAAAATTGAGCCAGCATACTGTTCAATCCGAATGGAAAACATTAGCTTCGCTGATGGACAAGGAAAAGCGGGAATACAAACAGCGTTTTTTGGTATATGTGGGCGAACATTTGCTTTCGGTTCAAATTTCGGACATAGCCTACTTTTATTCTATTGAAAAATCAACCTTCTTGACCACCAAAACAGGAAAAAGTTATCCTTTGGATTTGTCATTGGAGAAATTGGAAGGAATGCTTTCTCCAAAAGATTTTTTTAGAATCAACAGGCAGTATATTACTTCATTTGAGTCGATTAAGAAGATGAATGTACTGTCGAAAAGCAGGATAAAACTGACACTTGACCCACTTCCCAGCGATGAAGTATTGATAAGCAACGCCCGAACAAGGGATTTTAGGGAATGGTTGGATAGGTGAAGCTAAATACAGATTTACGAAAGATTAGTCCATAAAAAAACCCAAACAATCAATATCGTTTGGGTTTATTATATTCATCAAAAAAGGAAGCTCATTACTGAACTTCCTTTTTTGATTGGTAGCGAGACCGAGAATTGAACTCGGGACCTCATGATTATGAATCATGCGCTCTAACCAACTGAGCTATCTCGCCATTTTTCTAAAGCGGTGCAAAGATAGTCTTTTTAGCCCAATTGACAAATTTTTTAGTTGAAAAAATAAGAGATAAATGCTCAATAAAGGCAAGTAAATATACTAATTAATTGAAAAACATAGAAATAACTGTCAGCTATCAACTGCCAACTATCAACTAAAATGTCGGTTTCATGCCCAAATTGGACATCACGAACGACCACATATCTGCTTGCGCTTCAATAATTTTACCAATAGGCTTTCCAGCACCATGTCCAGCTTTTGAATCAATGCGAATCAAGGCAGGTTTCAATCCATTATTTACGGCCTGCAACGTAGCCGCAAATTTGAAAGAATGTGCAGGAACCACACGGTCATCATGGTCGCCAGTCATCACCATTATAGCTGGATATTTTGTGCCTGCCTTTACATTGTGCAAGGGTGAATACGCTTTGAGGTATTCAAACATTTCCTTGCTATCCTGACTAGTTCCATAATCACTGGCCCACGACCATCCGATGGTGAACTGATTGTATCGAAGCATGTCGAGCACACCCACTTCGGGAATGGCTACAGCATACAAATCAGGGCGTTGTGTGAGGCACGCTCCAACCAATAAACCACCATTAGAACCACCATCAATGGCTAGTTTTTTAGATGAAGTATAACCTTTGGCAATTAGATATTCTGCAGCAGAAATAAAATCATCAAAAACATTTTGCTTTTTCAATTTTGTACCTGCCAAATGCCATGCTTCACCATATTCGCCTCCACCTCGCAAATTGGCGACTACATAAATACCACCGTTTTCCAAAAATGGAATACGATTTACACTAAATGTGGGATTTAAACTGATATTAAAACCACCGTAACCGTAAAGCATCAATGGGTTTTTACCATTTTTCTTCATCCCTTTTTTGTAAATAATGGACATTGGCACTCGTGTTCCATCTTTGCTTGCATAAAACACCTGCTCACTAACATATTCTTCAGATTTAAAAGACACCTCAGCTTTGTGGAATACATCAGAAGTATTTTTAGCAACATCATACCGATAAATAGTTGGAGGAAAAGTAAATGAAGTAAAGGTATAAAATGCTTCGTTATCGTCCTTATCACCAGTGAATCCAGCAATTGTGCCCAAAGTTGGCATTTGAACTTCATGCAGTTTCTTACCTGTCAAATCGAAACTATAAGCGTGATTTGTAGCATCCTTCATATAAACTGCAATGATCTTTCCTCCAATAATGGATACATTTTCCAATACATCTGATGTTTCTGGAAGTATTTCTTTCCAATTCTCACGATTCGGTTGCATTGGATCAATTTCCATCAATCGTTTTTTTGGAGCTTTCCAATTTGTCAACAAATAAATTTTTTCATTCACATGATCAATAACTGAATAATCATTTTCAAAACCAGAAGCAAGCACTGTGTATGATGCATTTGGATTTGTCAAATCTTTCATCATCAACGAGTTTCCTGTTGTGGATTCAGTTTCGGACAGAAATAGATATTTTTCATCGTCGGTGACGCTTGACCCACATTCACGAAGCGGAAATTCTTTGTTTTGGTAAATCAATTTATCCTCACTTTGCGGCTTACCAACCGTATGAAAGTAAATTTTTTCAAACTCATTTTTATTAGAATACTCTTTTCCTACTTCTGGTGCATCAAAAACGCTGTAATAGAAACCATTACCCTTCCAAGAAATGCCATTGAATTTTGACCATTTGATATGATCGTCTAACAGTTGACGAGTTTCTATATCCATCACAAAAATCTCGTTCCAATCCGATCCACTTCTAGCTATCGAATACTGAAGGTACTTTCCGTCTTTTGAAAAAGAAATGGTAGTCAATGCTACGGTTCCATCTTTCGAAAGTGTATTTGGATCTAGCAATACTTGTGGTTCAGCATTTAAGCTTGATTGACAATACAATACGCTCTGATTTTGTAAACCGTTATTCTTGTAAAAAAAATATTTCCCGTTCTTTTTAAAAGGTGAAGCGTATTTCGGATAATTAATCAAGTTAGTAAGGTGTTTTTTTAATTCATTCCGAAAAGGAATTTGCGCTAAATAATCCCCCGTAACCTTATTTTGCGATTTTACCCATTTTGCAGTAGCAACCGTTGTATCATTCTCCAACCAGCGATAAGGTTCCTTTACTTGCACACCGAAATAAGTATCTACCACATCATCTTTGGCAGTAACGGGATAAACTATTTTTGAAAAAGAATTGCTTGATAACATAAGAAGCAGTGAGATTGTAATGAATTGTTTCATGATTATGTCGTGATTTTTGTAATTATAGTAACCCAAAATGCATATAAAAATTCGGCTTTGTCAATATTTATTTTATGCAATTTATCTAACTGTACGTTTGTCAGACAATTTACACAATTGGTAAGTTCAACACAAATGAATCATTTTGACATTTAACTGTCAAATTAAATAAGGGATTTCTACTCTTATAATATTTTCTTTACCAGCTTCACACTTTATTGACAATTTTCCATCCAACAGTAAAACCCGTTCATTCATATTTAAAATCCCATAAGCATTTGGACCAATATTTCTATCTTCATTTATTACTAATCCGTTATCCACTATTTCCATAATTAAATCATTGTTAAACAATGAAATAGAGACCTTAATAATGGTGACATTTCCATGATTAGTTACATTCAACAATGCATCCTGCATGATTCTGAATAAAGCTACATTTTGCTGTTCATTAATTTCAAGTTTAGTAAGTGAACTTTCAAACTGACAATCAATATTATTTGTTTCCTTAAATTCTTCACAATATAATTTCGCAGCCTCTATAAAACCAAGTATTTCAAGATTATCGGATTTTAATTCACTCGTTATTTTTCTTGCTGTTGAAATAGTATTATCAACAATACTAACAAGTTCGTTAAAATTGTCCAAGATCTCAGGCGAAATTGAATTCTTAAGTTTAGTAAAGACCTTCTTTTTCCATATTCCCATATCAATTTTTAAGGCAACCAATATCTGACCAATTTTATCATGTATTTCTGTGCCCAACAAGATCCTTTCTTCCTCACGTATAAATTGAAGATGAGATGCGAATTTTTTCAATTGGTTTTGAGAATCCAGTAAATTAGCATTCAGCTCTTGAAGTTGTTTACTTTGATGATACAGCTTGAGGTGAGTATTTACTCTAGCAGTAACTTCCTCAATTTGAAATGGTTTAGTTATATAATCAATCCCTCCGAATTGAAATGCTTTTACTATTGTTTGAGAATCATTCAAAGCACTTATAAAAATAACTGGAATGTCGCTTAAATTTTTATCCTCTTTTAACCGACGACAAACTTCATACCCATCCATACCAGGCATCATTATATCAAGCAGTATCAAATCGGGCTTTTCTTCCTCCGAAACCTTTAAAGCTGTCATTCCATCTGTTACTGAACGTGTTTCATAGCCAGTTCTATTAAGTATTTCACTCAATACCAATAAGTTCATTGGTGCATCGTCAACAATAAGAATGTATGGAGTCTTTTGGCCTAAAGAAATATTAGTGTTCATAATTTATAGTATTAGATTTAACTACTCCAATTCATCATAACAAATAAAAAACTTTGTAATCAGTAGGTTAGATAAGAAAAAACGGATTATTATGTCAATTATTTTGATGTCACATAAAAATAACTCAATCTATCAACTTACTACCCCTAAATCCTTGGCCACCTGATGCATATATTCTTTTGCAGCATCATGTTCATTTGGAATAATTCCATCCAATATTGCATCTTTAATACGCATTTTAATATCTCCCACCATGGCGCAAGCTGGCAAATTGAAAGTATCCATAATTTCCTGGCCACTTATGGGCGGCTGAAAATTCCGAACTTTATCTTTCTCCTCAATTTCCTTCAACTTCTGACGAACCAGTTGGAAATTAGATCTAAATTTCTTCACTTTTTCAGGATTTTTGGATGTAATATCTGCTTCGCAAAGCATCATTAAATCGTCAATATCATCGCCGGCATCAAATAGCAAACGCCTTATTGCCGAGTCAGTTACCTCTTCTTCACTCAGTACGATAGGCCGCATGTGAAGCGTCACCATTTTCTGAACGTATTTCAGCTTGTCGTTAGTAGGCAACTTCATACGCCTGAAAATCTCGGGTATCATTTTCTCGCCAACAAAGTTGTGATTGTGAAATGTCCATCCCATACGTGCGTCAAACCGCTTGGTACGTGGCTTGCCTATGTCGTGAAGTAATGCCGACCAGCGCAGCCACAAATTATCAGTGTGTTCGCACAGTCCGTCCAACACAGCCAAAGTATGATAAAAATTGTCCTTGTGCCCTACTCCATCTTTAGTTTCGGCTCCTTTTAGTGCCAATACTTCGGGAAAAATCAACTCCAACAATCCAGTTTTTTCAAGTAAAATAAAACCGACCGACGGTTTTCTGGACAATATGATTTTATTCAATTCGTCGGCAACGCGTTCTTTGGAAATAATATCAATACGCTCTTTATTACGGGCTATGGCATCGAAAGTATTGGACTCCAAAAAGAAACCGAGCTGTGCTGAAAACCTTATTCCTCGCATCATCCTCAACGGATCGTCAGAAAAAGTAATGTCGGGATTGAGCGGTGTGCGAATAACAAAATTCTTCAGATCATCCAATCCACCGAATGGGTCAATTAATTCTCCAAATCGATTTTTATTCAGGCAAATAGCCAATGCATTGATGGTGAAGTCACGTCGGTTTTGGTCATCTTCCAGGGTACCATCCTCCACTATTGGATTTCTCGAATCACGTTGATACGATTCTTTACGAGCGCCTACAAATTCAACTTCCAAATCATTTAACTTTACCTGGGCTGTTCCATAATTTTTAAAAACTGTAAGATGGGCTTTCTTTCCTAACTTTTCCTTTACACGTTTTGCAAGTTCAATGCCACTGCCAACTACCACGACATCAATATCTTTCGATGGTCGTTTAAGGAAAATATCACGCACAAAACCACCTATCACATAACATTCCTGTTGTTGTTCATCTGCGGCTTCAGAAATGATGGAAAATATATTATCTTGAAGAAATTCTTTCATAAAAAATTGTTGAATCTTTGGGAATGCAAAGGTAACTCAATATGTTTGATTTTCAATAAATAGTAAATTGATAAAAACTACTATTTTACAATGTATTATTACCAAAAATAAAAAAACCACAAAGACTCATCTCTGTAGTTTTCTTTACTTTATATTTGAAATTTATTTTTCAGGAACAACTTTCGTCTTTTTCGACTTCAACTTTTTAACCTCATCTTCCAAGGCTTCAATCTCACGTTCTTGATGATTAATCGTTTTCAACAATTCATTCAATTCCTCATTTTCAATAGAAGTTGGATACTGAGCATCCACTCTCACCAGAAAATCAGCAAGTACGTTCATATAATTCATAAATGCATCGTAAGCCGATTCAAAATGCGTTCCATAGGCATCTTTGTGGCTCATATAGCGGAAGTTATCTGTACATTGCAGCATCAGCCAATCCCGAAGCAGCGGTTTGTCTGTGCATAAACGAACGCGTTCGCCCACGGCATACAATTTATTTAACGCCTCATGTTGCAAGTCATTACCAGTCCAAGGAGTTAAATCTTTGTCATTTCCCACCCAACTGATTGGATATGGAACTGATAACGGACCTGCTGATTCATTTTTCTTACTAATTTCTGATGGCAATAAAAAGCTAACCTGTTGCTCCATGCCATGATAAGGCAATGCTTTCAAGAAATCAAATATCCCAGTTTGAAAATTTTGAGTAATTCCAAAAGCTTCGTAGCCCATACCAATATTTACTACTTTTTCATCTTCGGGCAAACCTGCTACCCAGCCTATGAATTTTTCAGAAGTAAGCATAGTATTTGAGAATCGAAAAGCAATATCATCACTTAATTTATGGTTTCTAACCAATAGCTTTAGTTTTGGAATATATGAATGTGAGTAAACATAATTGGGACTTTTCCAACCCATGATGTGTTTGGCTTCGTCAATCATCATTGTTTTGTATCCCATTTTCGATACCAATTCGCCAATTTCATCCGAGTAAATTAGTTCGGCATTAAACAAAGTAGTAGGTCGTTTTCCGAAAAGTGCTTCAATTTTATCAGAATGCATTTTCACTTGCAATTCAAATTCACTGGCATCAAAAACCGATGAAAGTGAATGACCATAAGGCTCTGCCAAAAACTCAACACTTCCAGTCTTGGCCAATTCCTTGAAACTATCAATCACTTCGGGAGCGTATTGCTCCAATTGCTCCAAAGTTACACCCGAAATTGAATAAGCACAACGAAATTTTCCATTGGTACTACGAATCATTTCAGCAATGGTTTTATTGGCAGGCAAATAGGAATGATCAACTAAATACCGAATACGGTCTTCGGTTTGGAAATCGTCATAGTAATAATGGTCCTGACCGATTTCAAAAAAACGATAACGTTTCAACCTCAATGGTTGATGAATTTGGAAATAAAAACAAATGTTTTTCATATATGTATTTTAATTTCGAGTTGTAAATTATAAGTTGCTAGCGACTGCTTAATATGCTTTTATTTTGGTTATTATATATTATAACTGACTGATTACATTACACTTTCATAAATTCCTCTTACTTTTTTTCCAGCATCCTCCCAACGGATATTATTCACCTCGTCGCGCCCCAATTCTTGCAAACTTTTGTGCATTGCCGGATTTTTCACAATTGAATAAATAGCATCGGCCATAGCATCAATGTCCCAATAATCAGTTTTGATGGCATGAGTTAGTATTTCGGCGCAACCAGATTGTTTTGAAATAATGGAAGGTGTGCCGACTTGCATGGCCTCCAAAGGTGAGATACCAAAAGGTTCTGAAACCGAAGGCATTATGTACACATCACTTTCTGCAAGCACTTCATGCACTTGTCGGCCTTTTAAGAATCCAGTAAAGTGGAATCGGTCTGCAATATTTCGTTTGGCTACCAAGTCAATCATGGCATTCATCATATCGCCACTCCCTGCCATTACAAACCGCACATCCTTAGTTCTTTGCAACACACGATAAGCAGCCTCCACGAAGTATTCTGGTCCTTTTTGCATTGTTATACGACCCAAAAAAGTAACCACTTTATCCTTTCTTGGCGTTTTAGTAAATGACTCTACATCTGGAACTGGTTCAACGGCATTGTGTACAGTTGTCACTTTTCGTGGATCTTGGTGATATTTTTCAATTACGATAGCACGAGTCAAATCACTCACCGTCATAATATGATCAGCAGCATCCATCCCTCTTTTTTCAATTCCGTAAACAATTGGATTTACCTGTCCTCTACTCCTATCAAAATCAGTTGCATGTACGTGAATTACCAATGGTTTTCCACTTATTTGTTTTGCAAAAACACCAGCAGGATAGGTCAACCAGTCGTGCGAATGTATTATATCAAAATCCATTTGATGTGCCAAAACACTTGCTACAGCTTCGTAATTAGAGATTTCTTCAATCAAATTGTCAGGGTAGCGACCCGAAAAATCGATACAACCCAAATCATTGGTATGAATGCGATGAAAGTCATATTTTATGCCATTTCGCAACCAGAAATACTCATCTGGATGCATCATTTTACCAATACGGTCATTTACGTGATTCCAATCATTTTCTTTCCAAACAACGGGCACATTGCACGCCCCAATAATTTTCAAAAAGCTCTGATCTTCATCACCATGTGGTTTTGGAATTACAAAAGTTATCTTCATATCCTCTTGCATTGCCATTCCCCTTGTCAGTCCGTAACTTGCTGTTCCCAATCCACCTAAAATATGTGGTGGAAATTCCCAACCAAACATTAATGCTTTCATCGTATTATTCGTTTTCGTATTTTTTCAACAAGTTCAACACTCTCAAAACTTCGGCCACGCTCATTGCAAACGACATTCCACCATGTCCTTTAAAAGGAGGATTTCCATCAAACAATTCGGGAATTGTACCTACACAAAGCTCATTCATTTCAGCCTCAAAACCTATCAACATCCTTTCAATAAATGACTTACCACTTTTCTTGTAAACTTTTAAATAAGCTTCGGCAAATGCTCCAAAAGTATATGGCCAAACTGGTCCATTGTGATAATTACGGTCACGCTCCAATTGTCCACCAATATAAGTTGGTCGATACGATCCGCTTTTGGGGCTCAGAGTACGTAAACCTTTTGGGGTGAGCAATTCTTTAGTAGTTATATCTAAAACAGATTTTTTTTGTTGTTTATCAAGCGGCGAAAATGGAAGCGACACCGCCAAAATCATGTTTGGGCGAACTTCCCAATCATTATAATTTCCGTCAACATAATCATACAAATACGTTCCATTCCAAAAGATTTTTACAAATGCTTCACGGGCAATTTCTGCTTGGTAATCGAGCAAATCGGCAGCATGTTCGTTTCCCAATGCTCTGGAAAGCTCAGAAGTAAATTTCAAAGCATTGAACCACAACGAATTGATTTCAACAACATAACCAGTTCTTGGCGTTATTGGTCTTCCATCTTCACGGGCATTCATCCACGTAGCAGGCTTTTCTCTACCATTTACGTACAGCAAACCATTATTATGCAAAAATAAATTGGGGTGATTTTGTTTTCTAATAAAAGAAATAATTTTAGTTGCCAGTTCAGCATATCGAGTGGCTGCTTCTTGCAATGAATTGGTAATAGAATATTGTTGTATAGTCCAAATAAACCACAACAAGACATCTGGATCGTCAATGTGTTTCAATTTGAAATCTGTGCGTTCGCCATCTATAAAACTTTCTATTTCAGCAACTGAGGTTTCCATTATAGCATCAAAATAATCCTTTCTATCTATGAAAAGAGTACTTCCGGGCAATGCTATAAATTGATCGCGAGCTCGTGCTCCAAACCATGGATAACCAGCCAATAAATAAGTTTTATTACCTTCACGCTTATAAAATTGTTGTGCAGAATTTTTCAAACATGAAAACATGTCAATACGCTGATTTCTTTTTGTCAATTCATCATCCCAAAGTTTGGCAAGCTTAGCAGGTGAAATTTCAGAAATACCTGCTGAAAAAATGATAGATTCACCTTGCTTGATTGGCATTTCAAAATATCCCGGTACCAACAAGTCTTCTTTGTATTCGTAACCGCGTTCTTGCTCTTTAAAATACTCAATATTTTTGTTCCAATCTGGTTGATGTATGTAAGTGGTTTTTTTGGAAAATTGCATGCACAATGACGGATATTGCTCATATAAACGCATAGAAATGCCTTTATTAATTTCAGCATAAGATGTATCCGCCAAATCGTTTTGATGCGATAGTTTGTTAACACTTCGGAAAGCCAAAAAAGGTTTGAAACGCAACAATGTGGGAGAATGTGCATCAATCAAAGTATATTTTATCAACACCCGAGGTTCAAAAGAAACCAAAAGTCGCTCCTTGGAAAGTACTACACCTCCCACACGATAAATAGTTCTGGAAATCACCTCGCAATCGAATTGGCGAATATACTTCTGACCATTAGGACTATAAGTATTCCCTTCATACTTATGTATACCTAAATTAAATTCAGCACCATGCTGAATCACTGTTTCGTCGAGCGAAGACAACAAAACATGATTAGAGTCATCAATTTCAGGCAATGGCATTACCAACTGGCCGTGATATTTTCGGGTGTTACAGTCTATCAAGGTAGTGCTGTTGTAGGTTCCCGCTCGGTTTGTTCGAATCATCTCTTTAGAAAGTGACTTTTCGAGATTAATCAACAATGTTTTATCGAAATTGAGGTAACTCATAAATTATTACAAATAAAATTATTATTATTCTAAGGTCAAAGAGAGAGAGAATTGAATGAGGAGGTAAAAAATAGAAAATGAAATAATTTATCAAACAACCTCATATCGACCGCAATATATAAAATAATTTTGATATGAAAAAGAAATCAATTTAAAATAATCAACTAAAACCGTTTCTAAAGAAAATAAAATTATTATAAGTGACTGATTTATTTATCATTAAAGCCACAAAATACATTTAAATTTAATTGCAGATTTTATTTAAAACAAAAGTCATACTTTTGCAAAGAATTATACGCTTAAGCACATTCAATTGAAATAATTAAATCAAATACAAATGCTATTCAATCCAAACATAACTGAAGAAAAACGTCATTTTTTTCACGCTATTTTTATACCTATAATAATAGGTATATTAATGACAATGAGTTTCATATTGGAAAAAGGGATGCAATGGGATTTTCATTCTGCTGGTATTTATCCACGTAGAATTGAAAATTTATGGGGTATTTTCACCTTTGTTTTTGTTCACGCAGATTGGGGTCATTTGGCAAATAATGTTTTATCATTCATAGCTTTAAGCAGTTGTCTGTATTTTTTTTACAATAAAATAGCATCAAAAATACTTTTTATTTCATACATATTCAGCGGATTGATACTTTGGGTAATAGGTAGGGAAAGCTGGCACATTGGAGCAAGCGGGTTAATTTATTCTTTGGCTTTCTTTCTGTTTTTTAGTGGAATAATCAGAAAACATGTACCATTGATTGCGATATCCTTTATTGTGGCTTTCCTTTATGGTAACATGGTTTGGCACATCTTTCCTTGGCAATTACAAGATCCAATTTCGTGGGAAGGACATTTAGCTGGCGGAATAGTTGGATTTATATTATCAATTATTTATAGAAATAACGGACCTCAAAAACCAGTTAAAGTTTGGGAAGACGAAAATGAAGATGATGAAGTGGATTATGAATTTGTAGAGGAAGATATTGATGAAAAGATGTCGGAAATAGAACCCAAAAACAATTAATAAGTCTATAATAAATTAACTGACTTATAAATGTTTACTCATATCGAATAATTTTGGCAGGCGTAATTTTTGTTATCAAATACGATGGTCCTATCATCATGAGTAGTGAAGCTACGAGCGTTCCGAGATTCAATAAGATAATGTACAACCAGTTGAAAGAGATTGGAACTGTTGCCACGTAATAAGCTTCGGGATTGAGCGGAATAATGCCTGTATAGTATTGAACGGCACAAAGTGTAAGTCCAATTACATTGCCCCATAACATTCCTTTACTGACAAGGAAAAACGAATGATACAGGAATATTTTGCGAACCGACCAATCGGTGGCGCCTATCGATTTAAGAATTCCAATCATATTGGTACGTTCCAAAATCAAAATCAGTAATCCAGATATCATGTTAAATCCCGAAACTGCCAACATTAAAAACAAAATCACCCAAACATTCATATCTAGCAAATCGAGCCAACTGAAAATTTGTGGATAAATTTGTTTTATCGTTTGCGTGGCATATGCATTGCCCTTGTCATTAAATTTATTGGCAGTGGCTGCGTAAACTGAATCTCCAACTTCATCAATTCGTTCAAAATCAGAAATCAACACTTCCAATCCACTAAAAGATGAACTGTCCCAATCGTTTAGTGCTTGAACCTGCCTGATATCTGCAAGAAGAAAAAGTTTGTCATATTCAATAAAATTAGTAGAATATATCCCTACAATTTTATACTTTCTAGCTCTAACCTGATCCTGAATAAAGTAAGTAAAAAAACTATCTCCTAGTTTCAAACTCAGCAAATTGGCTAGATATTTTGATATAATAACTTCGTTGCTGGGCGAATTTTTAGTTACATCTATGATTCTACCTTCGATAAGATTTGCCTTGAAAAAATCCCAATCGAAATTGGCATCAATTCCCTTTATAACTATTCCTTGAAATTCGGTATCCGTTTTGATAATGCCGGGTTTAGTGGCAAATCGTTCCACATGTCTTACACCAGCAATACTTGAAACTTTGTTTATCAACGATTTATCCATTTTTATTGGATTCATCGCGTAGGTATTATTATTGTCGAAGTTGGTAATCTGAATATGACCACCAAACCCGATTGTTTTATTGCGAATTTCATTCTTAAAACCAATCACTACAGCCACCGAAATGAGCATTACTGCCAAGCCAAGTGCAATACCAATGGTAGCAATACGAACAGCAGGACGAGAAATGTTTTTCTTGCCCTGCTGAAAATGAATGCGTTTTGCTATGAAATATTCGAAGTTCAATATTTGGGGTCTAATGTCAAAGGTCTAAAGACAAAGGTCTGTTCTTTAACCTAAAACCGTTAATATACTAATTCGTAACTCCTTTAAGTGGAGGTTTTTAATTCGTTCTGCCCGGATAAACTTGCAATGCTTTTCCAAGCACTACCAATGCTTGTTTTAAATCCTCTTTGTCAAGCACATAAGCAATACGGACTTCATCTTTTCCTAAACCTTCAACAGTGTAAAATCCAGATGCTGGTGCCATCATAACTGTCTGACCTTCAAATTCAAAATCGGTAAGCAGCCACGAACAAAATTTATCGGCATCGTCAATTGGCAATCGTGCCACAGTGTAAAATGCGCCCATCGGAATGGGTGAATAAACGCCCGGAATACGATTCAGTCCGTCTATCAAAAACTTACGACGCTCAACATATTCGTTGTACATTTCAAGCATGTATTCTGGTGGTGTATCCATCGAAGCTTCAGCAGCAATTTGTCCCAACAAAGGTGGACTCAAACGCGCTTGACAGAACTTCATAACGTTTTTACGAACTTCTTTATTTTTTGTTACCAATGCTCCAACTCTTACACCACACATACTGTATCTTTTTGATACAGAATCAATCAACACCACGTTATCTTCAATTCCATCCAAATGAAATGCTGAAATATAAGGTGCGCCCGTGTAGCAAAACTCACGATAAACTTCATCTGAGAAAAGATACAAATCGTATTTTTTCACCAAATCCCGAATTTTATTCATTTCGGCGCGTGTGTACAAATATCCAGTTGGATTATTGGGATTGCAAATCAGTATTCCCTTGGTTTTTGGCGTAATCAGTTCCTCAAATTTCTCAAATGCTGGTAATGCAAAACCCTCTTCTATCGACGAAACTACTGGACGAACTACAGCACCTGCACCAATGGCAAAAGCAGTATAATTGGCATAAGCAGGTTCTGGAACAATAATTTCATCCCCCGGGTCGAGGCAACTCATAAAAGCAAAACTCACAGCTTCGGAGCCACCAGTAGTGATAATTATATCTTCCTCGGTAACATCAATATTGAAGGTGTGATAATAAGCTGCCAATTTGGTTCTCAAGCTCTTAATTCCATCGCTTGGGCTATATTCCAACACCGAGCGGTCAATATTCCGAATGGCATCAAGCGCCACTTGTGGAGTCTTCAAATCGGGTTGACCAATATTTAAATGATACACTTTGATGCCACGAGCTTTGGCTTTATCGGAAAGTGGAACCAATTTACGAATAGGTGATTCGGGCATGTCTTGCCCGCGTTTGGAAGTGTGTGGCATTTCAGTTAGCAGTTAGCAGTTGACAGTTATCAGTTGACAGCTAAAACTTAGTTTTGACTGTTGATTGCTAACTGTGAGCTGTTTTATATTGATTAGTAATTGATACAAAAGTAATAAAATTAGGTCGATTAAAAAAGTCTTATTATTCAAGTTTCGTTTTCAGTGGTTCAATTTATCTGTATTTAACTATAAACGTCTTACTACAATCTACCAACTGAAATCTACCTACTACTTCAAATCCACCATAATTTTCAGATTCAATTGTCGCCCCGTAAGATAATTGGGAACCGACATTTGATTGCCATAAATGTCTGTCACCCAATAATAAGAGTTTACATTCTTGAAATTCAACATGTTGAAAACTTCCACATTCAACCAAACATTTTTGACATGTTTCAACCATGCTTTGTTCATCATTTTGTCTGTTCCATTCACCAAAACCCTTGACATACCAATATCTACACGACGATAGGGTGGTGTCCGAAAAGCAGCCCTAAATTCATTGTTGCGCGGTGGCCCAAATGGCAAACCATCAGACCAAATAAATTTCAGTTGCAATTTATATTTCGGATTGTTGGGTAAATAATCCTGAAACATCATCGAAAATGTGTAGCGCTGCTCGCTTGGGCGTGAAACCCAACCGGGATAAACAGTGTTGGTTGTAAGCACTTTGCCATCGCTATCATAGGTTTTATTTATATATGAATCGTTCAGAATGTCTTCTTTAGAATCCATCAGCGACAGATTTATCCAAGAATCTGTACCGGGAACCAACTCTCCGAAAAGTTTAAAATCGGCACCAGCCGTATAAGCTTTTGCATCATTCTGTCCCGAATAACGAATTCTAACATTGTCAATAGAATAGGAAATAACACGATCAGCCAACTTCAAATAAGCCTCGGTGGTAAACTTAAATGGTCGCCCCCAAGCACGGAAATAATGATCACCGCCCAACACAAAATGTACCGTTCGCTGAGCCTTGATATTGGAATTCAGGCTGATATTTACATTTCCCAATGCATCAGTAACGGTGTCGCGAATTTCCTTGTAAAATGGTGCTTGATAGTACAAACCAGTGGCAAATCGGAAACTAAAATCTTTCTCCCAATGTGGTAAAAGTGAAACGGAAAAGCGCGGACTCACCAACAATTCTTTATTGAATGTCCAATAATTGGCACGCAAACCGCCTGTAAATGAAAAGGATCCAAGTTTAGTATCCCATTTGTAGGTGTCTTGAAAGAAAGCCGTAGTACGCAAAGTAGACAAAACATTCGATGCTTTCATGTTGTAATACAAATTCACTTGCTTATCGCTGAATGGCAACGAATAACCAGCAGAATCACGCCACTCCCACTCGCTTATTTTATCAGAAATAATTTCGTTTTGCAAATTTACGCCCCATTTCAGTTTATGATTTTCCAAATCGTACTCACCCAAATGTGCTATATTTGAAACAGTTGCGTTCAAACGATTACGGGCATGTTGTTGGTATTTTCCAACTCCCAACGCTTCACCGGTTTGTTTGGTAGGGTCAAGTTCCATTTTCACTTCGCTCAGTACATATTCCCCCAAAATGTCGTAGGTTTCGCTTTCGTTGGTATAAAAAGTAGATGCCAACAAACTCAATTTCATTCCTTTGATGGGTTTAAAATTTAGCGTTAAAGCACCAAAAGATGTTCTAAACAAATCTTTTTCCTGTCCTTCGAAATAAACGGTGAGTTTACGACCCATGTTATACGTTCCAAAAGAAGTTTCGCGGGTTTGAGGAATAAATTGATAGGAATTCTGCGAAAAGTTACCAAGAAAAGTAAGTTCCCATTTGGGTTTCAATTGATAGGTCAAATACGTTTGATAATCGATAAATGAAGGATTGTATTCACCCTGGGTATCGAGTGTTCCAAGCAGATAGGCCGATGTTTTGTAGCGAACGCCGTGCATCTGCGTAAACTTTTTGTTGGCCGTTCCCACATAAGCCGAACCACCGAGCAAACTCATCGAAGCTGTAGCTTCAAACTCGGTTGGTTTCTTGTAATTTATGTCCAAAACCGATGACATTTTATCGCCATATTTAGCATCGAAACCGCCCGCCGAAAAAGCAACATTTTTAACCATGTCAGGATTGATAAAACTCAAACCTTCTTGTTGTCCGGCACGCACCAGCAATGGTCGATACACTTCTATTCCATTGACATACACAATATTCTCATCAAAATTACCACCGCGCACATTGTATTGCGAGCTCAGTTCATTGCTTGAACTCACACCGGCAAAAGTGATAAGAAGTGATTCAATTCCTCCAGATGCATTGGGCATCAAACGGTATTTTGAAGCATCCAGCATGTCCAATGTTGAAGTTTGCCGGCGTTGCCCGATTACGTTCACTTCAGCAATTTCTTTACTCAAAGATGGAAGCTCCACTGAAATTTGCAATACTTTTTGGGTTGGATAAATGGTGTGTTTGATGGTTGTATAACCCAACAATGAATAAACAAGGGTAGCGGAATCTTTTATCTCGGTAATTATCTCATAGTAACCATTTTGATTTGTCACAGTGCCAATGGTTGAATTCTGAAAATATACATTTGCAAGTTCAATTCCACGATTATTGGTGTCAATGACATAGCCGTAAACACGCACTTTGGTTTGTGCAGACATGCCAACTGTAAAAAATAATATAGAAAGTAGGAAGAAAATTTTATTTTTCATGCAAATAAAAAAGTTGCTCTGAGAATTTTTTATAAAGACCTTGTTTTAACGCAAAAAGTAAAGATTTATTTCATTGAAAGTCAGACTCCGACAAATATATAACTTCTAAAAAATTGATAATCAATAATAAATTAAATTTTAAAAGCTTGCCACGTTATGTAACAAGCTTTTAGTTTATGGCAATTCAAACACCTGATTATCAAAAATTAATCCTCATGGATAAACCTACTGGAACTACGATATCATTATTAATCGTTAATGGTTCAATATAAGGTGCAAACTGCATACTAACCGCTGATTTCTTTCTCACATCTTGGATATACATGTTGTTTACTTTGGCAACTTTTACAGCATCCACAATAGACCAAATACTTACAGCAGCCATACCACCTAAACCCAATAACATGGTACCAACGCCCGATGGTTTAAAACTTTTGCTATAATTATTATTATATTCGAGCAATGAGTTGTAATATTGAGCAAAACCAACTACATATATAACCCCACAACCAGCATAACCACCCAAAAAGCCTAGACCTCTACCGACTTCACCGCTAACCATCTGACCTAAACCAGGAATTAAAAATGAACAAACGCCGCTTATGGCTGGATTATTAGGGTCACCATATTGTGGAGTGTATAACCGATAATCGTATTTATTTTTATTGACACTATATTGTTGAGCGTTTGTATTTGCAGCAATTGTCAATACCAAAAATATCAGAATAATAATTTTTCTCATGAAGTAAAAATGTTGTAGAATATGTTTGATTCAAAAATCTCAATTTAATTTGCCGACTCAAATTGTTCCAAAAAGCGCACATCGTTTTCGGAGAACATGCGCAAATCCTTCACTTGGTATTTGAGGTTGGTAATGCGCTCCACTCCCATTCCAAAAGCATAGCCAGTATAAACTTTAGAGTCTATGCCACAGTTTTCCAGCACGTTAGGATCAACCATACCACATCCCAAAATTTCTACCCAACCAGTATGTTTGCAAAACTGACAGCCTTTGCCGCCACACAAATTGCAAGAAATATCCATTTCGGCACTCGGCTCGGTAAATGGAAAATAGGAAGGTCGCAAACGAATTTCAGTATCTGCTCCAAACATTTCTTTGGCAAAATACATCAAAGCTTGTTTCAAATCGGCAAACGAAACGTCTTTGTCGATATACAAACCTTCAACTTGATGAAAAAAGCAATGTGCACGATATGAAATGGCTTCATTGCGATAAACACGTCCTGGAAATAACTTGCGGATGGGCGGTTTTTGTTGCGCCATAATGTGCGACTGAACTGACGAAGTATGCGTACGAAGCAGAATGTCAGGGTTTTGCTCGATAAAAAAAGTATCTTGCATATCGCGTGCTGGATGCTCCGGCGCAAAGTTCAAAGCTCCAAAAACATGCCAATCATCCTCAATTTCTGGACCCTCGGCAATAGTAAAACCAATGCGCGAGAAAATATCAATAATTTCGTGTTTCACCAACGAAAGTGGATGACGAGTTCCAAGTTTTATAGGGTCGGCACTACGGGTTAAATCCTGTTTTTCAGCTTCAGTTGAACTTCCAAAAAGGTCTTTCAACTCATTGATTTTATCTTGAGCGGCATTTTTTAGTTCGTTCAATAATTGACCAACTTCACGTTTCTCTTCATTCGCCACATTTCTGAAGTCATTAAAAAGATTTGAAATTTCTCCTTTTTTACTCAGATATTTGATGCGAAGTGATTCCAATTCATCCTGATTGGCAGCCGCCAACTTGTTCACTTCATCCAACAATTGATTAATACGATTTTTCATTTTTGCGCAACTTTATTCTTTTAAAATATAATAGATTGTAAACCAACACCCTATAAATTAAATTTAGAGAATTTGAGTTTCACAATTTTCCCACAAAAGTAGTCATTTTTCCACTAAAAAAGAATTTGACAAAAAAAATATAGTATAAAATCATTTAATGTCTGAATTTTGACCTATATTTGTCAATCAAAAACAAAAAGACAATGCAGATTAACAACCTACTTCAATTCCTTAGTGAGCTTACAATCAACAACAACCGAGAATGGTTTGCGGAAAACAAAGCTTGGTACGACAAAGTACGCGCAGAATTTGAACTATTGAGCAAAGATTTGATAGTGGAAATATCGAAATTTGATGAAGAAATAAAGCATGTAGAGGCAAAAGATTGTGTTTTTCGTATTTATCGCGATACTCGTTTTTCTCACGACAAAACTCCCTACAAAACTCACTTTGGTGTGTTCATTGCCACTGCCGGTGGACGCAAGAGTCAGCGTGGTGGGTATTATTTACATCTAGAC
>JBAXAD010000036.1:0-22892 GCA_037142715.1 Paludibacter sp.
CACTGAGAGTGCAAAACGCGGTGGAGAGCTTGGTTTTATGGGACGTGGGCAGTTGGTGCCAGAGTTTTCGAGTGCGGCTTTTAATTTGCTTGACACCAAAAAAGTTTCTCGAATTGTGCAAACAGAATTCGGATTTCATATTATTCAATTGATTGAAAAAAGAGGTGACAGGATTAATTGCCGTCATATTTTGCTAAAACCTAGAGTCTCTATTGTTGAAAAAAGCAAAGCTATACACAACTTAGATTCCATATCTAATTTGATTAGAGAAAACAAAATAACCTTCGAGCAAGCAGTAATGCTTTACTCTCAAGACAAAAATACAGCAATGAATGCTGGTTTGATGTTGAATGAAAAGAGTGGTAATTCAAAGTTTGAGTACCAGGATTTGCCACCCGAAATTGCAAAAATTGTATACGGTATGAATGTGGGAGAAATCTCAAAACCCTTTACCATGATTAATAAATCTTCGAACAAAGAGGTGGTGGCAGTTGTGAAAGTGAAATCAAAGGTTGAAAATCACAAAGCCAACTTAACCGATGATTATCAGATGCTTAAGTCTTATTACGAGGCGAAGAGCAAAGAACAATTTTTGAATAATTGGATTATAAAGAAACAAAAAGAGACCTACATAAGCATTGACCCTGCTTGGACAAAATGTAAATTCCAGTATCCAGGTTGGGTAAAAAAATAAAACACATCTTCACGTAAATTTGACGAGCGTGAAAAATTTTCAATGAAAGAAATTGTAAAATTCTTTTCTAGACTCTCCTTCTGGAGTACAAATAGCCACAAGCACATCGTAATGTTCGGTGTGCTGTGTTTGTTTATAGTTGTTCTGCAAGCTCAAATTCGCCCAAAACAATTGCGCAAAGAGGTATTGCAAAGTCAGGCGGCACCTTTAAAATCAAAAGTAAAAGGAAAGAAAGTAAAGGTCGTAAAGCAAAATCCAATAGCAACGCCCCTACCTTTACCAACAATAGTGAATCCACTTGCCAATAAAAAATCAACACTCGTATTTTTGGAGAATTCAGAAACATTGTCCTTTGATAAAATATTATTGCCGGATGTTCAAGTATTGAAAGGAAGTGTAAGATTTCGACATGACAATGCTTTGCTGTATTGCGATAGTGCCTATTTTTATGAAAAGGCCAACTCGTTGGATGCATTTGGAAATGTGCGCATTGTGCAAGGAGATACACTTTTTGTATATGGCGATAAGCTGTATTACGATGGAAATACAAAGCTCGCCCGGTTAAGGCACAATGTGCGTATGGTGAACAGAAAAACCACGCTCACCACCGACAGTTTGAATTACGATCGCATGGGTAATTTGGCTTATTATTATACAGGTGGTAAAATTGTGGATGAACTCAATACCCTCACATCATTTTGGGGTCAATATTCACCTGCTACCAAAGAAGCTTTGTTTAAAAAGAAAGTGCATTTATTGAACAAAAATTTCACTTTGGATTCTGATACACTAAAATATAATACAAATAGTAGCATTGCCAATATTGTTGGGCCATCGCATATTGTATACAATAAGGAAACAGATATTTACAGTAAACGGGGTTGGTACAATACAGCTTCTGAAAGAATGATGCTATTGGACAGATCACTGGTGAAACAAAAAGATGGTAAAACAATGGTAGGTGATACTATTTTTTATGACAAAAAAGCAAAGTATGGTGAAGGGTTTTCCCGTGTTGTACTCAACGATACTATTCAAAAGTCTACTCTTATTGGTTATTACGTTTATTACAATGAGCTATTGGAAAAAGGAATGGCTACTGATTCAGCAATGTTGGTAGAATGGTCAACGAAGGATACGATGTATGTGCATGCCGATACACTTTTTACGTCAAAAGATTCAATTTACAATGTTGTAAGAGGTTTTTATAATGTGCGCTTTTTCAGAAATGATGTACAAGGTTTATGCGATTCTTTGACCTATTCAACACGTGACTCAATAGTGAATATGTATCATGAGCCTGTACTTTGGGCAGAAAATAATCAACTTTCTGGAGAATATATTCAAGCAATCACAAAAAATAAAACCATAAAACGTATACATATTCAGCGAGCTGCAATGGCTATTCAACAAGAGGATTCAATATATTTCAATCAGCTTTCTGGAAAAGAGATAATTGCACATCTAGATAGCGGACAACTTAAAAAAGTTAATGTAAACGGAAATGCCGAAACGATTTACTATCCAAGGGACGATAAAGATTCGACCCTTATTGGAATTAATAAAACACAAAGCAGTTATGTAGTTATGCATTTGAAAAATAAGAAAGTGGAACGAATTGTAATGACCTCTGCATCAAATGGCAACATGTATCCGCTCACTCAATTGTCTGGCTCACAGCTTTATCTTAAAAACTATTTCTGGCTAGCAGAACAAAGACCAGTAAAACGTGAAGATATATTCTTGAAGTTCCCAAAAACTGACAGGGTAAAATTAGGTAATTCAAACTTGGATGAAAATAAGAAAGAAAAAAAAGAGGAGGTAAAACCAACACCAAACAAAGTAATTCCTAAGAAAACAATTCCTGAGGTAAAAACTAAAAATACTTTCACAAATGGGATGGAATAGAAGTTTGTCAAAGTTATTTTATTAATCTTATTTGAGAGTCTTTACATAGTGGATTCCTTTTTTTTGAAAAAAAAAAAATTCAGATTAAACTGCTAAATCATATATTTGATTTCTTTCTACCTGATAAATTAGACTGATGAATTTCAAATTATCAATGTTATAGAAGTGCTTGATTTAGTCAAATTGGTTAGGATTGTCAAAAAAGTTTATCCAACTTTGACTTATTATTCATTACTTATTAGTATCTTTACTTGTTATTTGCGAAAATATTATAAGTAATTGAATTACATGAGAATAAAAATTGCCTTTATTATTAATCCACATTCTGGAACGGGAAAGAAAAAAGATTTACCACTTTTGATACATCAAAATTTGGACGAAAAATTATACAATCCCGAAATTGTTTATACTAACCATCAGGGTCATGGCACAGAGTTGTCCAAAGCTTATGTAGCACGAAAGTTTCAGATTGTTGTTGCTGTAGGTGGAGATGGAACAGTTAATGAAGTAGCAAAGGCCTTGGTTCATACGAATACAACGCTAGGAATAATCCCAATGGGTTCTGGTAATGGGCTGGCTCGCCATTTGGGCATACCAATGAATGTTACAAAAGCCATTCAACAACTTAATAGTTCAGAATCCATTTATATGGACTATGGCCTTGTTAACGAAAGACCATTCTTTTGTACTTGTGGAACAGGGTTCGATGCATATGTGAGCACCGAGTTTGCCAAAGGCAAAAAACGAGGTGTAATGAGTTATATTGAAAAAATAATTACTGGTTATTTTAGTTACAAATCACAAAACTATCATTTACAGGGAGATGGAATTGATTTGAAGGCAAAGGCTTTTGTGCTAACTTTTGCCAATGCCTCACAATGGGGTAACAATGTTTATATTGCCCCACAAGCCAGTGTACAAGACGGAAAAATTGATATATCCATCATGAGTAATTTCCCGATTATTGCTATCCCAACATTGGCTTTACAACTTTTTGCCAAAACGATTGACAAGGATTTGTTTATGACCACTTTACGTGCTGACAAAATAACTTTGACCCGAGAAGAATCAGGTCCTTTCCATTACGATGGCGAACCCTACGTAGAAGGGACGGAAATTCATGTAAAAACAGTTGTTGACGGCTTGAAAGTATTGGTAAAAAAACGATTCTAGAAGAAATTTGAATATAACATACTCTATACTAGGGATATATAATCTGTTCGTTTTTCACAGTATTGAATTTATGAACAGTTATTTTATAGGTTCCCACTCGTAAGCACCTGCATCTGGTGCACCATCCTCCATTCTATTATTTCCATTCAAATCATATCTATACCTTCTTGAAATAATTCTATCTGCAATTCCACGGGCTGGCGACACTGAATCTAGTGTGAAATTAAAGTAGGTATTCTTTTCGTAGTCATAACGTGTGCTTTTGAACACTGTATCGTTTTTATTATACCATCTTATACTTGTGAATTGAGGTAATACCAATGCTTTTTGAGTTTTGATATAACAGTTTTTGAATGTTCCATTATACTGAATTTCAAATCGACTTGCCAAACTGAATTCGTTTTCTGAACTGCCACTTATTATGCAATTGTAAAAGTGACTCTCCATGGGTGCAATACGATTCAAATTCATAATCAGAACCGCAGGCTTTTTATCACGCGATGCTGGCTGTACGCTACTGCTGTTGAAATAGTTAGCTATAGTGCAATGAATAAATTCATGTAAACCTCCATTCAAATAAACGCTATAGCTACTGGTGTTAGTTATTTCGGTGTTAACAACAGTCAAATTTCCATTCTTTACTACCAATCCATAAAGCAAGAAATTATGTATTCTACAATTTGTAATAGCTAATTTTGGCAAGTTATTTCTATCCTCGTTTGAGAAATATACTCCCACATATCCGCTATTCATATTTACATGTTCCAGCACATGATTGGCACCGCTCCAAAGTAAATATATGCCACCCCACTGACCTGCCACATTATTGTACGGAAATGGAGTGGCAAATTTTATTTTATCTAATCGATCTCCCCGCATTAAAATCGGTTTTTCGGCAGTTCCATTAGCTTTTAAGTTACCGTAAACAATCAAATTAGCATTGTTGTGAAAGTATAATTTACAACCCGCTTTTATTGTTAATGTTTTTGCTGAGTCCACAACCAAGTTACCATAAATAATATAGGGAATTGAATCATTTAAAGTTGAGTCATTTCTTATTACAGTATTTCGAAGAATCTTCATATCGTGTCCAAATGCTTCCAGTTGTATTTTTTGATGCGTTCCATTTGTTTCAAAAATCAAGGACTCTTCGATTAGTATTGTCGAATCTGTTTTGTTCGGGTCAACAGTTACAGCAACAAATACATACATGCTGTCATTGGCACGAATTTCTACATTTTCAAATTCATTGTTTTCATTTACACTGCCATCTACATTGATATGAAAATTTGAATTTTTTCCACCAGCAATTGAAATCCTATTAATTTTTAGTGCCGCATTGTTTCTATTGTAAACCATTATTTTAGCAGTGGCGCTACCTGTTGTAGTAAAAACTGTATCGAATGTTAGTGTATCGGTCGAAAAAGAGAGTTTGTCATCTGGATTGGTTGAAAATACATCATCGTTGCAAGATGAAAGGACAACCGAAAATACTCCCATTAAAATAATAATTATGGATTTATAATATGTTCTGAATGAGTACATAATAGGTTTTGTATATTTTAATGCTGAAGTTATAGTCCTAAACAAATAGAGCGAGATTACTTCAAATAATATTGATTTAATAAAACTTAGTATTTTCAAAAACAAACTGATATTTTAAAATCATTGTTATATGTTTGTATTGTCATAAGAATTTCTTATATTTGTACCAATCAACAACTAAAAACTCTTCATCATGGCAAGTCGTAAAAAGCTTAAAAAAACGATTCAATTTGTAACTTCCGAATTAATTACTGATATTTACTTTCGTCTTTTGATGTCTAAAGATATTGAAAATGAAAAGATTGATACATTGGTAATAGATATTATGGCATTAAATAAAGAATTCATCCTTAGGGCTAATCGTCCTGATGGTAAGGATAATCCAAAATTAGTGAAAGCTTATTTTCGCAAATTATTTGCCGACTGGAAAATTGCAATGGAAAATACCATAAAATCTATCGAAAACCTTTAAGCAATTAGAGATATTAATTAAACAAACAGAAAGACAATCTAATTATGGATTGTCTTTTTTGCTTGTTTAAACCAGATTAAAAGCACGTTTATTCAAAATTGAATGATAAAGTCAGCATCCGTGATGTGAGTTTTGACAATGGTGTTGAATACAATCTGTTATCTTCGGTTTTTCCAGTTGTTCGTTCTGCATTCGGGGTTAACATATCGTTAAAACCTACTGCAAATTTTAGTTCTGGTGCTAACTTGAAAAATGAAAAATACAAGTCGCAACCCACACCAAATTCAGTATAAAAGTCCAATGTTTTAAGTAATACCGGATTGTCTTTATTTCTTCCCAAATCCAAATAACCACCACCACCCCATAGCACATAAGGTCTATAGTTTTTCTTTCTCTCAGCACTGTATTTCAGATATATGGGTAGGCAAATTGGAATTGATGAGATGTCGGTGTTTAATGTTGTACCATTTTCTGAAATATAGTTCAGGGTTCTGTCGCCAAACTGTAGAGTTGGAGTGAAGCGTAAATTTAGGTATTTGTTGAGTCTTAAATTGCTTATAATCCCTACCGAGAATGCAGGTTTTAAGCTTGAAGTTTCTACTTGGTATATTTTCCCGTCAACGCTAACCATACTTGGTGTAACTCCAAAATCAAACGCTCCAAGTCCCAATGAAAACCCAAAATGAAATGGTTTATCATCTACGTATGGTAAGTTCCCCTGAGCATGAATTTTTGAACTCACCACGAAAATCAAAACTAAAATCAACAAGTATTTCTTTGTTTTTATAATTTGCATTTTATATCAATGTTGATTTGATTATGTTAGTTAGGTTCTTTTTATAATATGTTATAAACGAGTTATAATCAGGTTTATTGTATATTTATAAAATGTAAAATGACTCCCAAAATATGAACTTATAAAATTCAATGTTTTAAAAGTACTATTCTGATTTATATAAGACTCATTTTTAAAGCATAAAAAAAGCTGCCATAGATTTGACAGCTTTTATCTTGTTGAGCAGGATTAAATAGTTGTCCTAAATAACATAAATATTATTGCAGCCAGAGCGGCACTAACTGGTATAGTTAGAATCCAAGCAATTAATAGACTACGTGTTACTCCCCAACGTACGGCAGAAAGTCTCTTCACTGAACCAACACCTATAATAGCACCTGTAATAGTGTGTGTAGTGCTTACAGGTATTTTTAAAATCTCTGTCAAATATAAAGTCAATGCTCCAGCAGTTTCAGCCGCCACACCTTCCAGTGGTGTTACTTTGGTAATACGAGATCCCATAGTTTTGATAATTCTCCACCCCCCTGACATAGTACCCACTGAAATAGCTGCAAAACAGGCAAATGCTACCCAATCTGGTATTTCTTTAATGTTGTGTATACCCATATCAAGATGATTTTTAGTATATGCAGCATAAAGTGCTGCGGCAATAATACCCATCACTTTTTGAGAGTCGTTCAATCCATGCCCAATGCTAAATAAACCAGATGATACTAATTGCAATCTTTTGAACCAAAGATTAGCTTTGTGAGGATTTACTTTTTTGAATATATACAAAATTAATATAGTAAGCATTGATGAAATCAACATTCCAATAAGTGGAGCTAATACAATAAAGGATGCAATTTTAATGATTATATCCAATTTAATTGCTGAAAATCCGCTACTCATAATAGCTGCACCTGCAAAACCTCCAATCAAAGTGTGAGAAGATGAGGACGGAATTCCTAACCACCAAGTAGCTAAATTCCAAGTTATTGCAGCTACTATTCCAGAAAAAATTATGGGAAGCGTAATGTAATCTTCTAAAACTGCTTTTGAAACTGTGTTGGCAATTCCAAATCCAGTAAAATACTTGGCAATAAAAAATGCAACAAAATTAAAGAATGCCGCCCACAAAACAGCGCGGAAAGGGGTTAATACCTTGGTTGATACGATAGTAGCTATGGAATTGGCAGCATCGTGAAAACCGTTTATGAAATCGAAAATTAGCGCAAGGACTATAACGGTTATTAATAGAATATAAGGAGTCATTTATCGAGAATGTTATGTAGATAAATTAATTTTTCAGTTTCAACTTTTTTTAATCAAAAGTCTGAAAATCATATTGATAATTAATTGTTAGGCGTACTTAACAATAATGGTTTTGATGATTTTACCTACATATTCTGCAGCATCCGTAGCTTTTTCAAGCTCGTACATAATTTCTTTTAACTTGATGATTTCTACAGCATCTTTTTCCTTTGCAAACAATTCTATAAGGAAGTTTTCATACACATCGTCAGCTCTGTTTTCAATGTCATGTAATTCAACACAATACTCTTTGATTTTTTTGGAATTCTTTTTCATTACATCCAATTCATCAACTGCTTTACTAATTGTAACTGCCCCTTCTTTAATCAATTTGGCCAGTTCAACTGCACTTTGTGGCATCACTTTTGGATTGTATAGTACAATACGTTTTGCGCAACTGTTGATATAATCAGTCACATCATCTAGTCTGTCTGCCAAATGATGAATATCTTCACGGTCAAACGGAGTGATAAAAGTAGAATTTAATTCATCGAAAATTTTCACCGATAATAAATCACCCTTTTTTTCTTGTTCCTTAATTTTTTTGTAGTATTCGATTGCAGATTCATGATCTGCTTTTTGAACACATTCAATAATTAAATCGGAAGCTACCAAAATTACATCTGCCATTTCTTTTAGAATTGGAAAAAATTTAGGTTCTTTTGGCACGAATTTGTCGAAAAAGTTGTTCATAATAAAATCATTTTAGAGGATGAGATATATAAATGCTTGTAATTTAATTGTTTGTTATGTGTTTTCTTTTTGTCAAATCTGTGGTGACAGTTATTGTTGATATTTTATTGTTTTTCAATTCAGGCACAAATGTACTAAAACTGTCTTACTTATCACATTTATTTCATGTAAATTTCATAGAAATGTAACATGCCGCAGAGATTTATTGCTCTAAAATGCTTGTTTTCTATCATTTATATTTAATTGTGTAAAACAAAATGAAAAAAGTTGTGCATTAACCATTTATCGAGGGTGCATGGCTTACATTTCAGATAATCAGTAGAATAGCTGTATTTTTAGATTCTCTTGTTGGATTGAAATTCATTTTTCACCTTTAATAGTAAAAAAAAGTTGAAAATATTTTTTTTGATATAGAAAAAGTTATACTTTTGCAGAACTAATTAGTACTAACAAAAAACTTAAAAAAATGGCTTACGTTATTTCAGAAGATTGTATAGCTTGCGGATCATGTATCAGCGAATGTCCTGTTGACGCTATCGCAGAAGGTGATATCTATGTTATTGATGCTGATATTTGCACAGATTGTGGCACTTGTGCCGATGTTTGTCCTTCAGAAGCAATCAGTCCGGTTTAATTTTCACTGCTTAAATTCCAAAAGACCTTTTCAATTCGTTGATTGGGTCTTTTTTTTGTTAATCATCAAACTCATTTCTAAGGTCTATAATCTGACTTTTCCAATATTTTTTGATAATCTTTTTCATTCATCAAATCTTGTATTCCCACCTTTTTATTATTTTTCATATAGCTATCTACTATTTGCCATCCCACCCATGTGCCCAATCTGCCAGGTGAATCTTGTGAAATGGGTGACGTAAATGGAGCTTCGTTCATATATTTACGAATCAGCAGTAAATTTGTCGAAAATAAATCTTTATGGTCAATAATGGAAGCCCATATTCCCTTTTCATTTTTTTTACTCCAATTCCATTGTTCCGTGGTATATCCCATCAGGTTTGCTGGTTTTTCTTCAGGCATAAATTGGGATTGTAAATACATAATTTTTCCTCTAAATAGCATATTGTCCAATAATCTGTCCTTAGTACTGTTCATTGGAAACATTCTAAAAAGTGTAGCTGACACCAAATCTGCAGCTGCAGACTCTCTTTTCATATTGTTTGTCAAGTATTTGTAAGTAATTATTTTGTAAGTCGGGTAGTCACTCCCAAGATAGAAATCGGTACCTATACCTATAAAATCCTCATTCAGAAGTATTGAACGATTAAAACCTGAAACAAAGAAATATACTTCAGGTAGTTTTACATCAGGGAAATAGAAATGGATATAAGTAAATGCATCCGAAACATTTTTTTCAATGTCAGAAACATTGCCAAATGTTTCCAAAGTTTTTTTATTCACACTTATAAAAGTAGAATCAGCAAGAAACTTAGTGAATGATTTGCATACCGATAATGTATCTTTAAGTTCAATATTCAATATCTCTGAAGTATAAATAGGAAGAAACTTAGGATATTTACTATTTAATTTATTCAGAAAGTGCTTATTTGTGGTGTCACTCAATATTAAAGCCGAGTCAAATCGATGGATTTTCACCTCAACGCGATTTTTTGTAGTGTCTATTTCAAACCGATTTTTTTTGCCACATGCATTGAAAATCAATATGATACTAACAATTAATACTAAATTTAATTTTTCGGTCTTCATTTTGATAAAAGTTAAGAGTGAAATAGAAAAACGCAAATTGCAAAGTTTAACCCTGCCGTTTGCGTTCTTCTTATATATTTCAATTAAATAATAAATTATTTTTTGCCTTTAACTGCCTTTTGTTGTTCACGTTGCATTTTTTCCAACCTGTCCATAAATCCACTTTTTTTGGCAGGTTTTTTAGCGTTACTACTCCGTTTTGCATGCAATTCAGCAAGTATTTTTTTCTCGTCTACACTTGCACGGATTATATATGTTTGAATTACTGTGATTAAAGTAGAAATAAAATAGTAATAGCTCAATCCAGAGGCATAATTGTTGAACATAAACATGAACATTACTGGCATCAAGTACATCATCCATTTCATACCCGGAATTTGTTCATTACCCCCAGTGCTCGACATATTCATTTGAGTTGATGCGATACTAGTGACTGTCATTAACAAACAAAACAAGCTGAGGTGATTCCCAAAATATGGTGTAATAAGTGGAATGTAAGTATTCCAAGTCCAAATTGCATCGTAAGTTGAAAGGTCTGTAGCCCACAAAAAACTTTGTTGGCGCAATTCTATCGCTGCAGGAAAAAAGCTGAACAATGCGAATAAAATTGGCATTTGAAGCATGGTAGGCAAACAGCCGCTCATAGGACTTACGCCCACTTTTCCATACAATTCCATGGTTGCTTTTTGGCGTTCAGCTGCTTTGTCAGAAGGTATGCGTGCATTTATTTCGTCAATTTCAGGTTTCAACACCCGCATTTTAGCACTCGAAATGTAAGATTTGTAAGTCAATGGCGATAATACTAATTTGATTACTACTGTCATAAGTAAAATAATCAAACCAAAACTGCTCATGAAGCTACTGAAGAAGTTAAACATTGGAATAATGGCATATTTATTTACCCAACCAAAAATACCCCAACCAAGTGGAATTAAATCGTTTAATTTCAATTTGGCATCCGATTCAACTCCTTTGTCATATCCAGCAAGTACTTTATATTGATTTGGACCAAAAAACATTCTGAAGGTAGTTGGTACCTTTCCAGATGGGTCGAAACCAACTGTCATTTCTGCAGCATAAGATTTCAGATAATTGGAGTCATCTGGTTCTAATTTACTTACCAATTTTGTTGAACTAAAAGCATCGTTAGCAATGAATATAGTACTGAAAAACTGGTCTTTAAAGGCTATCCATTTTACTTTATTGGTCAATGTTTTCTCATCGTTTTTGCTTTCGCTCATTTTTTCGATGTCATCGGCTACAAATTTATAGTCAAGTCCCGAATAACGATTTTCAAATTTGCGACCTCTTTCTTGCTGAGGAATTTTAGATTTCCATTGCATTTCCAAGAAGTTGGTGCCAACTGGCATTACAGAATTCATATTGTTGGCTTTTATCCCAAAACTAAGCATGTAATCTTTGGCTGGCAAAGTATAAGCAAAATCAATATAGCTCGCTCCAGTGGTTTTTAAACGAAGAATCAAAGTTTGATTCCCTTTGTCATCTTTTGTTACTTCAGATACCGGTTCAAAATACAAGTTACTGGTGTTTATCACACGGTTGTTTTTAGTCACCAAAGTAAAGCCCATATTGCTTTCCTTGCCATCAAATAAAATCAATGGATGTGCTTTGTCCAGTGAATCGCGTTTAGAGTATTTTTTCAACTGTGCTGAATATACACGACCACCTTTGTTGCTGAAAGTTAATTTGACGAGTTCATTCTCGAGTGTGTAAAATTTCTCGGCACCAACTGCAGAAGCACTAAAATCACCAAAAGAACTTGCAAGAGAAGCAGTGTCATTTTTCATCAGTGAATCAGGCAATGCAACAGCAGTACCCTTATTATTGGTAACTTCTGTTTTGGCTTTCTCTACTAATGCTATCGAATCGTTAAATCGCTTTTGGTCTGCAATTTGTTTTTCGCTTGGTTTATTGAGCTGCGAAAAGCCAATAATGATAAGTGCAATTAGCACAAATCCTAGAATCGTATTTTTATCCATTTTTGATTAATTTCCAATTTTCTATAAAAAGATTTTTGACGTGAATAATATAAATTAACAAAACTATCAGTAACTCCGAAGGTAAATTACCATTATTAATGCGAAGTGACTAACTTATTTCAGTATCGCCGCCTTCATAAAGCTGATAAACAGAGGGTGTGGCTTTACAACGGTGCTGCTGTATTCGGGATGAAATTGAACACCTACATACCATTTATGTGATTTTAATTCAATTATTTCTACCAAGTCTGACTCTTCATTCATTCCACTACAAATCATTCCTGCATTTTCAAACTCTTCTTTGTATGCATTATTGAATTCAAAACGATGGCGATGCCGTTCGCTAATATTGTCTTTTCCGTAGATTTCGTGCGCCTTTGTTCCTTTTTTCAATTTGCATTTATAAGCTCCCAAACGCATACTTCCACCCAAATTAAGAATATCTTTTTGTTCGTCCATAATGTCTACAACATTGTGAGTTGTAGTATCATCAATTTCGGTGCTGTTGGCATCGGCATAACCCAGTACGTTACGAGCAAATTCGATTGACATGGTTTGCATTCCCATACAAATGCCCAAACATGGCATATTGTTCTCACGAGCATATTTCAAAGCGGTGAATTTTCCTTCCATCCCACGAGGTCCAAATCCAGGTGCAACAATAATTCCCTTAAGATTGGATAATTTTTTCTCAACATTCTCTTCAGTAAGCTTGTCAGATAAAATGAGTTCCAATTTTAATTTTTTGTTGTTGTAGGCACTTGCGTGTAGCAACGATTCTATGATAGATTTATAAGCATCAGGCAATTGCACGTATTTCCCTACAATTCCAATTCGTACTTCTTCTTTAGCATTTTCAAGTTTCTCAACAAATTCAATCCATTTGTCCATGTCGGCAGCTGGCGTTTTTGATAAGTCGAAACCCATTTTGGTAAGTACCACTTCATCCAATTTTTCCAATTGCATATTTAATGGCACACGGTAAATGGTTGGTACATCGATAGATTGCATTACAGCTGTAGTTTCTACATTGCAAAACAAAGCCACTTTTTTGCGTATATCCATCGAAATATTATGCTCGGTGCGCAAAACAAGAATATCAGCCTGAACGCCTTGTTCTTGCAATGCTTTTACAGAATGTTGTGTTGGTTTTGTTTTCAACTCTTTGGCGGCTGCCAAATAGGGAACATAAGTAAGATGAATTATGAGACAGTTTTTTCCAAGCTCCCATTTTAACTGACGAACACTCTCAATATAAGGTAACGATTCAATATCGCCTACTGTGCCCCCAAGTTCGGTAATTACAAAGTCAAATTCACCTTTGCTACCTAACTGCTTGATATTCTTTTTGATTTCGTCGGTAATGTGAGGGATAATTTGTACTGTTTTTCCCAAATAATCGCCGCGACGTTCTTTGTTAATCACATTTTGATATATACGACCAGTAGTTACATTGTTCGCTTTGTGAGTTTCAACATTCAAAAAACGTTCGTAATGCCCCAAGTCCAAGTCGGCCTCATGACCATCCACGGTTACATAACATTCACCATGTTCGTAAGGATTTAATGTCCCCGGATCGATATTGATATAAGGGTCAAGTTTTTGGTTAGTAACCTTAAAACCACGGGCTTGTAATAATTTCCCAAGGGATGCAGCTATAATTCCTTTGCCTAACGATGACGTAACACCACCGGTTACAAAAATGTACTTTGTCTCTTTCACGCTCTTTTTTATCTTAAAATTAAACGGTTTTTCTCCGTATTTTTAAGTCTGCAAATTTCGGAAAAAAAACTGAATATAGAAAGCAATTGACATTTTTTGTTTTTCTAGCAATTAATTTGATTTAAAGTGCAGATTATAAATCTAATAAGAATCTGTGTTCTTTGTTTTTAATCTCGAAAAATAAAAAAAATGATTTTTTCCTTGCACAAATAAAATATATTTATCACCTTTGCACTTTCAAAACAAAAAACGATTAAAAATGAATTCAATTTTGACAAATAACAATTGTTGGTGGCACACACGTTTATTCAAACGTGAGTGTTACAGCTATATATAATTGTCAGAAACAAAAATATAAAAAGGCTTGTCGTTACTCACGATAAGCCTTTTTTTAGCCCCCTAACCCCCGAATGGGGAATAAGAAGTATTACTATTGATTATTTACAACTAAGTTATGGAAAATAAAGCGAATAAAGAAAACGATACTAACTTCAACTCCCCTTTAGGGGTTGGGGGCTCGTATTCTATTGATTCAAACGGATATTATGGTGAATTTGGTGGAGCATATATTCCTGAAATTCTGCACGGTACGGTGGAACGCCTCAAAGAAGCATATTTTGCAATAAAGGAGGATGCTTCGTTTAAGGCTGAATACTACGATTTGCTAAAAAATTATGTGGGACGACCTTCACCGCTTTATTTTGCCAGACGATTATCTGAAAAATACAATACTAAAATCTATCTAAAACGAGAAGATTTGAATCATACTGGTGCACATAAAATAAATAATGCGTTGGGACAGATTCTGTTGGCAAAAAGAATGGGCAAAACCCGCATTATTGCTGAAACAGGAGCTGGTCAACATGGTGTGGCAACTGCAACGGCTTGTGCATTGATGGGCTTGGAGTGTATCGTATTTATGGGAAAAACGGATGTGGAACGACAATTCCTGAACGTACAAAAAATGCGTATGTTGGGTGCAACGGTTGAACCAGTTACTAGTGGTAATTGGACTTTGAAGGATGCTACCAACGAGGCCATACGTTATTGGTGTTCAAATCCAGATTCGTTTTATATCATTGGTTCTACCGTAGGTCCACATCCTTATCCCGACATGGTTGGATTTTTTCAATCAGTTATTAGCGAGGAAATTAAATGGCAGTTGCAAGAACAAGTTGGTCGTGACTACCCCGATTATTTGATGGCTTGCGTGGGCGGTGGAAGTAATGCCATGGGAACATATTATCATTTTTTGAATGATGAACGAGTGAAGATTATATCGGCTGAAGCAGGCGGTTTGGGAATTGAAACTGGCGAAACAGCTGCAACCATTAGTATTGGAACGAAAGGAATTATTCATGGTTTTCGCACCTTGTTGATGCAAGACGAAGATGGCCAAATAATTGAACCTTATTCTATTTCGGCTGGATTGGATTATCCAGGTATTGGACCAGCGCATGCTTTTTTTGCAAAAATTGGACGCACCAAAGTTCACGCAATAAATGATGATGAAGCGTTGGAAGCAGCATTTGAATTGACATTGTTGGAAGGAATCATTCCTGCCATCGAATCTGCTCATGCTTTGGCATTACTAAAAAAAGAAAAAGACTCTTTCAACCCTGATGACATTGTGGTACTCACAGTTTCTGGACGAGGTGATAAGGATATGGATACATATATTAAATACTACAAAGAACCCCTAGCCCCTAAAGGGGTATAAGAAATATTACTACTGATTATTTATTGATTAATATAATGGAAAATACAGAAAAGAACAAAGTAAACAATACTAACTTTAACTCCCCTTTAGGGGTTGGGGGTCTTATTGTTCATTCAAAAAAAATGCTTGCCGACCTTCAAACGCCGGTTGGGATATATCTCAAAATTCGTGATTTATATGCGAATTCCGTTTTGTTGGAAAGCTCAGATTATCACGGAGTTGAAAATAGTTATTCGTATATTGGGTTCTGTCCGATTGGTGGAATTTCGGTGAATAATTTTGTTATAACCGAAGATTATCCTGATGGTAGTAAAATTGAAACGCGCGTAACCAGTAAGTTGACAGTGGCTGAGCGTTTCGATGTGTTTTTGAAGTCAGTCAATTTGGTTGAAAATGATAATCCGGTAGGCGTGAATGGTCTTTTTGGTTATTCGTCTTATGAATCGGTACAGTATTTTGAGGATGTAAAACTCTCAGCTCGTCAAACCGTTCCAGGAAGCATGCCGGGTTTGCATTATGTGCTTTTCAAATACATTATTGCGGTGAATCATTTTAATAATGAGCTGACTATCATCGAAAACTTATTGCCAAATGAAGAAAGCACCATTCATGAGATAGAAGAAATTTTATTGGCCAATAATTTTGCAACTTATGATTTTGAAGCTGTAGGCGAAGAAAAATGCGATATTTCCAACGAGGATTACAAAGCAATGGTTCGGCAAGGTAAAGAGCAGTGCTACAAGGGAAATGTATTCCAAATTGTACTTTCACGCCGTTTCTATCAAGAATTTAAAGGAGACGATTTTATGCTATATCGCACTTTGCGTTCAGTAAATCCGTCACCTTATTTATTCTACTTCAACTTTGGTGATTTCCGCATTTTTGGTTCGTCGCCCGAAGCGCATTTAGTGGTTGATGCTAAGAAGCAAAAAGCTTATATTAAGCCGATTGCGGGAACATTCCGCAGAACAGGTGACGATGAAAAAGATTTTCAATTGGCTGAAAAACTTCGTCAGGACAAAAAAGAAAATGCAGAACACGTGATGTTGGTGGATTTGGCTCGCAACGATTTGAGCCGCAATGCCGACCATGTAGAAGTGGAAGTTTTCCGCGAAGTACAATATTATTCACACGTTTTGCATTTGGTTTCGAGCGTAAGCGGAAAGTTGAAACCCGATACAAAGGTGATAAAGCTGTTTGCTGATACATTTCCAGCTGGCACGCTTTCGGGAGCTCCAAAAATCAAAGCTATGCAGCTGATTGATAGCATTGAACCCCATGACCGTGGCCCGTATGGAGGTTGTATTGGTTATATTGGATTCGATGGAAGTTTTAATCAGGCTATAACCATTCGTTCATTTGTTAGCAAGAATAACACACTTTATTACCAAGCAGGTGCGGGAATTGTAGCCAAATCGGATGAAGAAAGCGAATTGCAGGAAGTGAATAATAAATTGGCTGCACTGAAGAAAGCGGTGGATGTAGCATCGAAAGTGAAATAACACAGAGAACCCCTAACCCCTAAAGGGGAATAAGAAATATTACTATTGATTATTTACAACTATATCATGGAAAATAAAGAAAATATACAAAACGATACTAACTTCAATTCCCCTTTAGGGGTTAGGGGTTGTCGTATCCTCGTTTTCGATAATTACGATTCGTTTACCTATAATTTGGTGCATGCGGTCAAAAAGTTGGGATATACCAACTTGGAAGTACATAGAAATGACCAAATAAGTCTGGAAGAAATTGCTGGATTTGATAAAATAATTCTTTCACCAGGACCAGGAGTACCTTCCGAATCAGGTATTTTGTTGGAAGTGATTCGAACATTTGCTCCAACAAAAAGCATTTTAGGGGTTTGCCTTGGTGAACAAGCCATAGCCGAAGCATTTGGTGGAACATTAATCAACCTTACTGAAGTACATCATGGCGTTAGTTCTTTGGTGGATGTACTAGAAGAAGATGTTTTGTTTAATGGTTTACCAAAACAACTAGAAGTGGGTCGTTACCATTCATGGGCTGCCGAGAAATCGACTTTACCAGAATGTTTGACCATAACGGCTGTTGACGAGGAAGGAATGATTATGGCATTGGCACACAAAACTTATGATGTTCGTGGTGTACAATTTCATCCAGAATCAGTTTTGACACCGGATGGTGAGCAAATGTTGAAGAATTGGTTGGAATCTAGCCTGTAACTTTTCCAGAATTTTTAAACTCAGGAAAGCAAACACAAAACTACATTTATGAAACAGATATTAAATAGATTATTCAATCATCAATCACTCACTGCTCAGGAAGCAGCTGAAGTGATGACGAATATTGCAGCAGGGAAATATAATGAGTCTCAAATTGCTGCGTTTATATCCGTTTATTTGATGAGAAGCATTGAATTGGAGGAAGTTATAGGCTTTCGGAATGCACTGTTGGACATGGCCATTCCAATGGATTTGTCCGAATTTGAACCTTTGGATATTGTAGGAACAGGTGGCGACGGAAAGAACACTTTTAATATTTCCACTTGCAGTTGTTTTGCAGTTGCTGGCGCTGGTTATAAAGTGGCCAAACATGGCAACTACGGTGCAACTTCGGTGAGCGGTTCGTCAAATGTGTTGGAGTATTTTGGGGCAAAATTTACCACTGATATGAACATTGTAAAACGGTCGCTTGATGAAGCTGGTTTTGCCTATCTTCATGCACCATTGTGTAATCCAGCCATGAAAAATGTTGCACCGGTTCGAAAAAATTTAGGCGTACGTACCTTTTTCAATGTGTTGGGACCACTAATCAGTCCCGTTCAACCTCATTATCAATGTTTAGGCGTTTACAATTTGAAAATGATGCGTTTGTACAATTACATTTATCAAAGTCTGGGCTGCCAATATACCATTGCACACAGTTTGGATGGTTACGATGAAATTTCATTGACCGATACTTGCAAAATTACGAATAATAGTGGTGAATTTGTTTTCACACCCGAACAGTTAGGTTACAAAAAAATAGCTCAAAGTGAATTGTGGGGTGGTGATACTGTTGCTGAAGCTTCTCAAATTCTGTTGAACGTACTTGATAATAAAAGCACAACGGCCCAACGTGATGCAGTGGTTATAAATACTGCATTTGCTATTCAGACTCGCTGTCCAGAAAAAAATCTGGAACTTTGTAAATCTGAAGCAATAGAATCATTAGAAAGTGGAAAGGCAAAAAAAGCATTTGTGAGATTTGAAGAAATTTATTCTTAAGTCTAAAGCAAAAGATACCAAGTTAATATTTCGATTTGTATTTGTTCTATTCCAGAAAAATAATTTAATACTGAATAATTAATAATGTCCAATATATTAGATGAAATACTAGCATCAAAAGCCATTGAAGTAGCTGAGCGTAAGCAACAATTGCCTATTTCTGCTTTAGAAAAATCTCCTGCTTTTACTCGTAAATGTTTGTCGTTAAAACAAAGGTTGCTAAATTCAGAATCAGGAATTATTTCGGAGTTCAAACGAAAATCACCGTCGTTAGGTTGGATTCACGAGGATGCAGATGTGGTGGAAATAACTGCTGGATATAGTGCTGCCGGTGCTTCAGGCATTTCAATTCTTACTGATTTAGAGTTTTTTGGAGGTATGCCAATGGATTTAATGGCTGCTCGTCCGCAAATAACTTGTCCTGTGTTGCGCAAAGATTTTGTTATTGATGAATATCAACTTTTCGAAGCTAAAGCTATAGGTGCTGATGTTATTTTGTTGATTGCTGCTGCTTTAACAGTTGAAAAAACATTGGAACTAGCTCGTAAAGCACACGAATTGGGATTGGAAGTTTTACTAGAAGTACACAATGCAGAAGAAATAGGTCATGCCAATGATTATGTTGATATGCTTGGTGTGAACAACCGTAATTTGAAAACTTTTGAGCAAAGTATTCAGGTTTCGTTTGACTTGGCAGCCTTGATACCTGATAAATACGTAAAAGTGAGTGAAAGTGGTATTTCTAAAGTAGAAACTGTTAGAGAACTTCGTAAAGTTGGTTACAAAGGTTTTTTAATGGGTGAAAATTTTATGAAAGAAGAATATCCAGATGAAATACTAAAGAATTTTATTTCGGAATTAATATTGAGTTCTTAAATAGAAGTCCTTACCAATTAAATAAACAATGAAAATTAAAATCTGCGGGATGAAATTCCCTGATAATATAGAAGCTATAGCAAGTTTAAAACCTGATTTTATGGGTTTTATCTTTTATCCTAAATCGCCACGTTTTGCTGAGCCATTGGATGCTTTAGCTTTGAAAAAGTTACCTTCTACTATTAAAAAGATTGGTGTATTTGTAAATGAAAATTTGGAGAACATCCTCACAATAGCTTTTACATACAAATTGGATGGCGTTCAATTGCATGGTACTGAATTGGTTGGTATGTGCAAAGAACTTAAATCTGCAGGATACATTGTCATAAAAGCATTTCCTATTGCTGAAGCTTATAACTTCAAAGTGACAAAAGATTACGAAGGTGCCTGTGATTATTTCCTTTTTGATACAAAAACCGATGCTTATGGAGGATCGGGTGTCAAGTTTAATTGGTCAATGTTAGATGATTACGTTGGTGAAACTCCGTTTTTGTTAAGTGGTCGGATTTCAGCTGACGATGCTGAAGCGATTTTAAAAATTGAACACCCTAAATTTGCAGGAATTGATTTGAATAGTAAATTTGAAGTAAAGCCTAGTTTGAAAGATCAACTGAAGCTCAAAACCTTTATAAATAAATTGAAACAAGATAAAGAAAAAACCAATCAACATGAATAGAATAAATCAATTGTTTCAACAAAAATCGGAAAATATACTTTCCGTATATTTCACCGCTGGTTTCCCAAAATTGGAAGATACATTGCCTACACTTCAATGCTTACAGACTAACGGTGTTGATTTAATTGAGATAGGTGTTCCTTTTTCCGACCCAATGGCTGATGGATTGGTAATACAAAACAGTAGCCAGACGGCTTTGAAAAATGGCATGAGCATTAAGAAACTCTTTAGTCAATTGACTGATATTCGAGCCACAGTTCATATTCCATTGATAATGATGGGTTATTTGAATCCGATTATGCAATTTGGGTTTGAGGCTTTTTGTAAGGAATGTAGTCGAGTCGGAGTGGATGGAATGATTATTCCCGACTTGCCCATGGCTGATTTTTTGGCAGAATACAAAGAAATCGCAGAACGTTATGGTTTGGAATTCATTTTCTTGATAACACCAGAAACTTCCGATGAGCGTATTCGGTTGATTGACAGCCATACGAATGGTTTTATTTACATGGTTTCTTCTGCAGCTACTACTGGAACACAAACTTCATTCGACAACAAAGTTGATTATTTTAATCGAATAAATGCCATGAACTTAAAAAACCCACGGTTGATTGGTTTTGGTATTTCAAATAAATCTACACGTGATATGGTTTGCAAGTACTCTTCTGGCGCTATTATTGGTAGTGCTTTTATCAAAGCCTTACAGGAAACACAAGATGTAGAAAAAGGGGTGACGTTATTGTTAGAGAATTTGGAAAAATAATTTCATAATTCTACAAAACCAAAAATGCCGAATTCGTAATGAATTCGGCATTTTTTATGATTACTGCTAACTAATTAAAGTGTTTTTCTAACTTCAGTTTCTTCGTAACTTTCAACCATGTCACCAACACGTATATCATTGTAGTTCTTGATGTTCAATCCGCATTCATAATTTGTACCTACTTCTTTCACATCGTCTTTGAAACGTTTTAACGAATCTAATTCACCAGTGTACACTACAATGCCATCGCGGATAATTCGAATTTTGTTCGAACGTTTAATTTTACCTGAACGTACCAAACAACCAGCAATTGTACCCACTTTCGTAATGTTGAATACTTCAATAATCTCAACTGTAGCAGTAATTTCTTCCTTAATCTCAGGAGAAAGCATACCTTCCATAGCCGATTTTATTTCTTCTATAGCATCGTAAATAATTGAATACAAGCGAATATCGATTTCTTCTTTCTCTGCAATTTTGCGTGCCGAAGTGGTTGGACGAACCTGGAATCCACAAATGATAGCGTTAGAAGCTGCAGCAAGCAAAATATCCGAATCGGAAATGGCACCAACTGCTTTATGAATCACATTTACTTGAATGTTCTCGGTAGAAAGTTTTTGTAAAGCATCTGATAATGCTTCAACTGAACCATCCACGTCACCTTTCACAATGATATTAAGTTCTTTGAAATCTCCAAGTGCAATACGACGACCTAATTCGTCCAATGTAAAGTGCTTTTTAGTACGCAGACTTTGTTCACGTTGTAACTGCTCTCTTTTATTGGCAACCGAGCGGGCTTCTTGTTCCGAAACCATCACATTGAAAATATCACCAGCTTGTGGCGCTCCATTCAAACCTAAAATCAATACCGGTTCGCCAGGTTTAACTTCCGTAATGCGTTGATTACGTTCGTTGAACATAGCTTTTATCTTTCCGTGATTTGTTCCTGCCAATACTACGTCACCTAAACGAAGTGTTCCGTTTTGAACTAAAATCGTAGACACAAATCCACGTCCCTTGTCCAAAGTAGATTCAATTACTGAACCAATTGCACGTTTATTTGGATTTGCTTTCAAATCAAGTAATTCAGCTTCAAGCATCACTTTTTCAAGTAGTTCCGTAATTCCTTCGCCTTTCTTTGCTGAAATTTCTTGCGATTGATACTTACCACCCCAGTCTTCAACAAGGTAATTCATCTGAGCTAGTGCTTCCTTGATTTTTTCGGGATTTGCACCTGGCTTATCTATTTTATTAATGGCAAATACCATTTGTACATTTGCGGCGGCAGAGTGGTTAATTGCTTCAATTGTTTGAGGCATCACGCTATCGTCAGCAGCAACTACAATAATGGCAATATCGGTCACTTTGGCTCCACGAGCACGCATGGCTGTAAATGCCTCATGACCAGGAGTATCCAAGAATGTAATATGTTGTCCATTTTCAAGTTTAACATTGTAAGCTCCAATATGTTGCGTAATTCCACCAGCTTCACCGGCAATTACGTTCGCTTTACGAATATAGTCAAGCAATGAAGTTTTACCGTGGTCAACGTGTCCCATTACAGTAACAATTGGTGCACGGGGTACTAAAT
>JBAXAD010000037.1:0-22858 GCA_037142715.1 Paludibacter sp.
GCACAACCTTGATTGACCAATACCACCACCTATCGACAGTGGCAATGAGCCTTCAGCCAGTCGTTTATGAAAATACATATTTAATCTTTCCAATTTTCCTTCCATCTCCAACTGACGAAGAAGTGCTGTTTTGTCCACGCGAATTCCCATTGACGATACTTCAAAAGCGAGCTCCAAAACAGGGTTCCATAGTAAAATATCACCGTTGAGACCAGCCAAGCCATTCTCGGCTATTGTGGTCCAATCATCATAATCGGGCGCACGACCATCGTGTTTTTCACCATCTCCTAATGGCCCGCCAATGCCAATTACAAATACTGCTTTGTGCTTTTTGGTAAATTCAGTTTCTCTTTCTTTCGAAGTTAAAGTTGGGTAAAGCTGACGAAGTTCTTCGGAATGAATAAAGGTAATTTCAGCTGGTAAACAAGGCTTTATATCAGGAAAACTTTCAGAAACTAAATATTCGGTACGTAAAAAAGTGGCATAAATACTGTTGACGATATTTTTCAGAAAGCCAATATTCCGCTCTTCAGCCGTCATTACTCGCTCCCAATCCCATTGGTCAACATAAAGCGAATGCAAGTTTCCTAGTTCTTCATCGGCTCGGATGGCGTTCATGTCAGTGTAAATGCCGTAACCGGTTTCAATTCCATAGTCGGCCAAGGTAAGGCGTTTCCATTTTGCCAATGAATGCACAACTTCTGCACGAGCATCGTCCATATCTTTGATTGGGAAATTAACGGCACGTTCAGTACCATTCAAATCATCGTTAATGCCAGTGCCACGAAGCACAAAAAGTGGTGCTGTTACTCGGCGTAAACGCAATTCGGCCGATAGATTTGACTGAAAAAAATCTTTGATTTTGGTAATGCCCAGCTCCGTTTGTTGGAGGTTTAAAATGGGTTTGTAATTTGTTGGTTTAAAAAGATAACTCATGGTAATTCGTTTTTATGTGTTTTTTTCAAATGTTTTATGTCTGATTGCAAAGATAATCAATGTAATTATAATATCAAATTGAAACTAAAACTATTATACTTAACAACTAAATATGAACTAATAAATACAAAAAACGCCTTTCTTATTGATAGAAAAGCGTTTTGATATTTTTATTTGTTATTTCTTTATTCGTTCGTAAACAGAAAAAGAATAAGGAAATGGATTCTTATCATCTGCAGGATAATCTTCTCTGCTAATCTCATTCCATTCATCGAAATTTATTTTTGGAAAAAAAGTATCTGCAACAAAACTACTATGAACCCAAGTAATATACAAGGTGTCTGCTTTATCAAAAGTTTGTTTATATACAGATGTTCCTCCAATAATAAAGACTTTTTCCTCTTTTTCGGTCAGATAAAAAACATCTTCCAAAGAATCAGCTTCAAAATACCCCTCATTAACTCCTTCAGACATAATGGATGTGAGCACAATATTTTTCCGATTGGGAAGTGGTCCGTTAGGCAAACTTTCAAAAGTTCGCTTGCCCATTACAACGGCGTGACCAGTAGTTAGTTGTCTAAAATGTTTCAGGTCGGCTGGCAAATGCCATGGAAGTTTGTTTAAGTGACCAATAGCATAATTATCCGCAACAGCGGCAATAATTGAAATTTTGGACATAGTATGTATGATAAATGAGAATTAAAAAATGATGTTTATTCTACTGAAAAACAAGGTGTTTTATATTTTCGACATCATATAATAAGGAATTATAAATCGTAAATATATAACAATAAAGGGGCTGAATCGGCTACAAAAATACAAAATAAAATGGATAATCAGGTTTGATTATCCATTTCGGCTGTAAATTATGTAAATATTATTACAAATCTCTATATAAATTACTACAGTTTAGATGGCGACAACTCCTTTAATATGTGGATGTGGGTCATAATCTGTGAGTTGAAAATCATCAAATTTAAAGGAGAAAATATCTTTTACGTTTTCGTTCATCAACATCTTTGGTAGAGGTCTAATCTCTCTCGAAAGTTGTAGATTTACCTGTTCCAAATGATTGGTATAAATGTGTGCATCGCCCAAAGTATGAACAAAATCACCGGCTTTAAGACCTGTAACTTGCGCCATCATTTGCAACAATAATGCGTAGGAAGCAATATTGAACGGAACGCCGAGAAATATATCGGCACTTCGTTGGTATAGTTGTAAACTGAGTCGACCATCGGCCACGTAAAACTGAAAGAATGCGTGACAAGGTGGCAACTTCATATTTGGTATATCAGCTACATTCCAGGCACTTACGATGATGCGGCGAGAATCGGGGTTGTTTTTAATTGTGTTCACAGCTTCTGTAATCTGGTCTATGGTTCCACCAGAATAATCAGACCACGAACGCCATTGATAGCCGTAGATATGCCCAAGGTCGCCATTTTCATCCGCCCATTCGTTCCAAATACGTACGCCATTATCGTTCAAGTATTTTACGTTTGTATCGCCATTTAAAAACCACAATAGTTCATAAATGATTGATTTTAAGTGTAGTTTTTTTGTTGTCAAACACGGGAAGCCGTCTTCCATATTAAAACGCATTTGATGACCAAAAATACTGATGGTTCCTGTTCCCGTGCGGTCTTCTTTGTGTACACCTTCAGCTAATACACGGTTTAATAGGTCTGTATATTGTTTCATTTTTAAAGTTTAAAGTCTAATTTCTAAAGTCATTGATGTTTCTCATTTGACTTTTGACCAGTGACAATTAATACAATTTATAAGTCGTTTTTACCACCCTGAACTCTGTTCGTCTATTTATCTGATTTGCTTGCTCTTGTTGTTCGGGAGTTAGTTTCAAAACCAAATTTTCTTCGAGTAAATCGTTCACTTTCAAGTATGGATATTTCTTTGCAGTATTGGCATCCACCACATAAGGTTTTTCTTCGCCATATCCCACCGAAGTAAGCCTGTCAGCTGCAATTCCAGCCGAAATAAGGTAATCAACTACTGATTTGGCACGTTTTTCTGATAGTATTTTATTGGCAGCATTATTTCCTACAAAATCAGTATGTGAGGCAATTTCGATAGTGATATTCGGGTTGTCGTTCAGCAATTTCACCAATGCCTGCAAGCCAGCAGCAGAAGCTGCAGTCAAATCCCATTTGCCAGATTCGTAGAAGATATTATCCATTTGGATAGGTTTGGAAATGGCAGATAGTTGGAAATCAATAATATAAGATTTGCTGATAGTTACTCCTTGTGTGCTAAGTTTGTTTTTTTGATTCAGGTAACCGCGTGCCGAAGCCAACATTACGCAGTCCATGTCTTTATCAAGCTTCATTCTGTAAGTTCCGTCCTTTTTTGTTTGTACGCGTGCATTCACTCCAGTATTGCTAACCATACGTACCGAGGCATCTGGAATCACGTTCCCTTTTTCGTCAACCACTTTTCCTTCAACCATATAAGCCATTTCTGGTAAATCAAAACTCCAAATAGCATCATAACCTTTGGTGTCGTTTCTATTGGTCGAAAAATATCCTTTGTCCGCTTTCCCTTCGAAAGTCATTCCAAAATCATCGGCTTGTGAGTTGATAGGTGTGCCCATATTTTCGACAGTCCACCCTCCACCTTTTTTGGGAGTGGCTTTAAAAATATCCAATCCGCCAAATCCAGTATGTCCGTTTGATGAAAAATATAAGCAACCATCGTAGCGCATTGTTGGAAACATTTCATCGCCAGGAGTATTGATTTCCGAACCCAGATTCTCGATGAATTTACATTCTCCATTTTCAATGGTGGCTTTCCATATATCTTTTCCACCCAAACCATTTTTGGCATCAGAAACAAAATAAAGTGTCTGACCATCAGGTGATATAGCTGGATGTGCCACTGAAACGGTACTGTCTTTGAATATCTTGATTTTTTGAGGAGTACTCCAAGCACCACCAGCACGGTTTGACGAAAAAATCTCTGTTCCAACGCCAGCGTCAATCACCTGTCGGGCACGTGTGAAATAAATCATTTTGCCATCAAAACTGAAGGAACAAACTCCATCGTCATCGTTTACGGTATTAATTTCAGCCCCTAAAATGTATGGTTTTTCCCATTTTCCTGCCGCATTTTTCTTGGTCATAAACATATTGTTGGTAGGCAGACCGGTGATGGTACTGTTTTTTTGAACCAACTTTTTGTTGAATTGACGGGTGCTGGTAAACATAAGTGCATCACCTTCGGTACTCAAAAAAGCAGGGCTAAAATTGTCGGAATTTCTGACATTAAACAATTCAACTTTTTTTACAACATAATTTGTAGGTTCATTTCTCCATTTTTCTACTTGCTGACAGGATGTTAAACCATTTTTAGCCAGCGTGCTGGAACTGTCTTTCTTTAAATAAATGGAATAGTTTTTTATTGCATCGCCATATTTTCCATTGCGCTGCAAAACCTGCGCATATCGTAAATAAACAATGCTATCCTGATATTTGTACCTTATGGCATTCACGTAGGCTTGCTCAGCTCTAGTGTTGTTAATCAACCGATTACTTTCAGCTTGTTGAAAAGCAATTCGCGCACGTAGCGGTTTGTCTTTAGAAGGAATAAGTCCATATACTCTTTTGTACAAATCCCCAGCTGCATAATATTCGCCAATTTCAAATCGTTTATCTGCTTTTTTGATACGCGATTTGAGGCTGCAACTCTGTAATAGAATGGCAGCAAGCATGAAAATAATAAACGAAATTGGTTTTATTTGCAGCATTTAAAATGACTTTGAAAAGTATTAGTATTGAGAAATAAAGTCAAAGACCTGTAACTTTCGTCATTAGACCTTTGACATTTTATCTACACCAATTCATGAATCACCAATCCCGAACGCAATTTTGGTTCAAACCAAGTCGTTTTGGGAGGCATGATGTTTCCACTATCAGCTATGTCAATCAATTGTTTCATCGAAACGGCATAAAGTGCCAATGCCACTCGCATTTCGCCACTGTCCACTCGGCGTTTCAATTCTCCAAGTCCGCGGATACCACCCACAAAATCAATGCGTTTGTCGCTCCTTAAGTCTTTAATTCCCAGCACTTCGTCCAGAATTAAGTTCGACGAAATGGTTACATCCAGCACTCCAATCGGGTCATTGTCATTATATGTTCCAACTTTGGCAGTGAGTGAGTACCATTTTCCAGACAAATATAACGCAAAATTGTGCAATTTATTTGGTTTGTAAATCTCAGCACCTTTCAGTTCTACTTCAAAATTCACTGACAACTTGGCCAAGAATTCCTCATCCGTTAAGTTGTTCAAGTCTTTCACCAAGCGGTTATAGTCAATAATATTCAACTGATTGTCGGGGAAGCAAACGGCCATAAAGTAATTGTATTCTTCGTCGCCGCGGTGGTTTGGATTCTGACTGCGCTTTTCAACACCCACCAAAGCGGCTGCTGCACTGCGGTGATGTCCGTCGGCAATATAAAGCGAAGGAATTTCTGCAAATAATTCAGTAATACGGGCATTGGTTTTCGCATCTTCAATTGTCCAGAAATGGTGTCCGAAACCGTCGCCTTCAGCCACGAAATCGTAAACTGGTTCGGCTTTAATTGTTTCAGCCACAATCGCGTCCAATTCGTCTTGGTGAGGATATGCAAAAAATACTGGTTCGATATTGGCATTGTTAACTCGCACATGTTTCATGCGGTCTTCCTCTTTGTCGCGACGTGTCAACTCATGTTTCTTGATATTTTCATTCATATAATCGTCAACATGAGCGCAAACTACCAATCCGTATTGGGTTTTTCCGTTCATGGTTTGCGCGTAAACGTAGTATTTTTCAACCTCATCCTGCACCAACCAACCTTCATGACGAAATTTGGCGAAGTTTTCGGCAGCTTTATCATAAACTTTTTCTAAATGCTCATCCGTTCCTGGTTCAAAATCAATTTCGGGTTTGATAATGTGGTACAAAGAAAGTGGATTTCCTGTTGCTTCGGTACGTGCTTCTTCGGAATTCAACACATCGTATGGGCGAGAAGCCACTTTTTCTACCAAATTTTGAGGTGGGCGAATGCCCTTAAAAGGTTTGATAATAGCCATTATAAGTCGATTTTAATGTTTGGTTTTTTTGAGCCACAAATGTACAAAAAAATCTTATGAAAAATGGGATTGAAATTTGAAGATGTTTTATTTATAAAACTTACCTTATAAAACTGTTATTTGATTGTGAAAACTTATGTTGAAGATTAATATCTTCATGATTTTTGAATTTGGGTTGTGAATAATATAATCATTACCTATCTACAATTCTTTCATTAAATATCGGCCACTTCTTCTGGTGCGTTGGAGCAATAAAATGGTTCTTCCAATGGTTGTTTTTTCTACAATTTCATCTGTTATTCCTCTGATGGTGAGCAGTTCCAAGCCATCGTTATAGTTCACTTTAAATTCGTTTCCTAATTCGTCCAAAGCTCCTGATAAATATCGATTATTTTCCACACATACCGAAATGCTGATAGCTGAACTTTGAATCAATGATACTTTGAGGCGATGTTTATTCATGATTACAAAGGCTTTAGAAAGACTTTCTTCCAATACGAAAGAGAAATCGCGGGGACGAACCGTAACCAGTACCTGATTTTTGCGCAAAATTAAAACGGGAATGTCGATGGGTTTTTCGGTGGTGGCTTTTATCACCGAACCCCTTTCGGTTGGATTCCCGAACGGACTTACAAATAGTGGAATGCCTTTGTTTTCGAGTGGTTTAATGGTTTTGGGGTGGATAATTTGTGCGCCACTATATGCTAATTCCACAGCATCCAAATAAGTGAGTTCTGGTATTAGCACCGTGTTTTCGAACAATCGTGGATCGGCATTCAATATGCCCGGTACGTCTTTCCAAATCGTAACACTTTCGGCATCCAGTAAATTTGCAACCACTGCTGCAGAATAATCTGAACCTTCACGACCAAGAGTAGTTGGGTCACCTTTTATATTTGCTCCAATAAAACCTTGACCAATATAAATTCGATGTATTTTGAAGTCGGCAGCATTACGTAATCGTGCTCGTGAGTCATCCATGCGCACGTTGGCTTCACGGAAATTGCTGTCGGTAACGAGTAAACTGCGCATGTCGAGCCATTTATTTTCAACGCCCGACTCGGCCAGAAATGCGGATATAATACTAGTGGAAATTATTTCACCATATGAGACCAATCGGTCGTACCAACGGTCGTAATCATCACCAATACCGTAAGATATGAGGTTTTTTAATTCGCTAAAAAGTGGGACAATTGCTGCTTTGCCATTTTCGGGGTTAGCAAATAACTTGGTAATTATATCGTAATGATAGGTTTCTACTTCGGCCAATTTTTGCAAAGACTCGCTGCGATTGGCTTTCATGAAATGTTCCAATACCACTTCCATAGCGTTGGTAGTTTTTCCCATGGCAGAAATTACGATGAATAAATTGTCATTTACTCCCGAAACGATATTGAATATATTCCGAATTCCCTCTGCCGAGCGCACCGAAGCTCCACCAAATTTATAAACTTTCATATTATATTGATCGAATGAATAGTTTGTTGATAATTATATAGTTTTTAAAACAAGAAACAAGACAGAATAGGAATTCTGTCATCCCGCACGAAACACAATAGAATCGGAATTCTGTCATCCCACACGGAACTGATTATTCCAACCCTTTCACTCCAATCAACCTGTCATAACGCTCACCCCAGCCACGATGGTACACGTAAATCGTATATTCGTTGCGGGTTTGCCAATAGCTGCCATCCACACGTTCGGTGGAGGCTGCTCTTTCTCCTTTTTGCAAAAACCAGTATTGATAATTGTAACCACCTTGCTTCAAGAGTACTTTTTGAACGTAAGACTGCTCATTCATATCATATTTCATACGCACTGCATCGTTCAACAAGTTGTGATTAAACTCGCCACCCAAATAAATTTGCCCATCAAAAAATGGTTGCTTGGCTGCCAATTTGAAATTCACGTACATATAATCCGCTTCCACATTATCATCCTGAGCATTTTGCATGTTAATAATATATTTGCCATTCACATCCGGCTCCTGCATATATGTTTTTGAAGTTTGGATTTTATTTTCATACAAATTTGCATCGTAGGACGTTCGGTTGTATCGAATATTAGCAACTCCCTCACCAGCAGCATATACCGACGAAATATCAAACCTGTGATATTCATTTCCACCCTCAAAAATAAGTGCTTTATTATTAATATAACTTAATTTTGAATTAGATAAAAACGTTGGTTTCAAATCGGTTACCTGATTGTCAGTTCTGTTGTTTTGCCGCACCACCACCTTTACTTCCTGGGCCGCATCACGTACTGTATAACCGTTCAACCCCACTTCAAAATCCAATTGCTGCAACCGTCCATTCAGTTCTGTATCAGTATTCCCCCTGATATTTGCCGATATATTTACTTTAGGTTCAACGATAGAAAAACAAGCCTGAGCCAATGGTTTTTCAACCAAATTATCTTCGTAAATTTCAATCACATAATTCCCCGAAACCTTAAAACTCATATCATCGTTTGGCAAATTAAATTGGTAATGCGTGTACAGAAAAGTAGTGTTAAGTGATCGTGTATAATCGGTAATATTGCTAGAAGTAAAACCGTTCAGATATTCATTGGAATTGAGGTTTGAAAGTGTCCAGTCGGCATTGCAATGCATTACTTTGTAGCTGTATGAATGTGATTCGTGAGACATTTCGTCGAACCTGATTTGTAGCGTATTAGAGCCATTGAGCTCAATAATTGGTAAGCCCATTTTTTCTCCCATAATGCCAATTTGCAGCGTTTTAATCTGAGGATTGAATACCTGTGTCTTGTAATTTGTTTGAGAAAAAAGGCTCAAACTTATCAGAAGAGTAAATGAAAACAAGAGTTTTTTCATGGAATATGATTTTCTGAAAATTTATTTGCAATTTTCTTGCCACAAAAATAGACATTTTAGCGCAATATCAACAAATTCATCGACCATTGAGAAATAAAAAAATCTCATTTAACAAAACGCAAAAGAGATGCAAACTATTGCATCTCTTTTGCGTGGTTAATTATAACTTAAGGTTTAGTTATTTGAATGAATATCGAAATGTTATATCGTTACAAACTTATTTTTTATTGCAAACAACACCAAATTGATAGTATGTTTGGTATTTGTTTTTTCTAATAATTTTGAACGATGGGCTTCAATGGTTTTCACGCTTCTAAAAAGTTTGTCTGCTATTTCGCTGGCAGTCAGCCCCTCGCAAAAATACCGAAGTATTTCGAGTTCTCTGTCTGTAAATTCGTAGTTAGTAGGTGCAACAGTTCCAGTAGAAGTCGGTTGTTTTCCAATATTTAAAATTATTTGCCGCAATAGTTCATTTGAAAAATAGCTTTCGCCATTAATAACCCTTTTTACCGCTCTTTCAAGTTCTTGTTTTCCAGAGGTTTTAAGTACAAAACCCATTGCTCCGGCATTAATCATTTCAGTATAATTATCTTTCTCGCTAAGCATTGTTAGTACCAAAATTTTCAAATCTGGTCGCATTGCTTTTGCTTTTAATGTAGCCTCTAAACCATTCATTATGGGCATTTCAATATCCATAAGTACTAAATCTGGTTTAAGTTCAGTCAGCAAGTCAAGAAATACCTGTCCATTCTCAGCTTCCGCAATTACAATTCCCATTCCTTCTTTCTCAATAAGAAGTTTCATGCCTTCACGGAATAATAAATGGTCATCTACAATAATAATTTTACTTTGATTCATTTTGGTTTTTATAATAGGGTAGATTTATTACCCAAGTTTTTCTTCAAAAATCCCTCTCTGTTATAAGTGTTTTTAATAAGTGTTTTAATGATACAAAATTAGTTTTTTATCCATTCATTTCCACTAGTATAAACTACTAATAATTTGAGGGTAAACTATAAATTACGATTCTTCTCATAAGGTTTTGGCTTAAGTATAATAAATATTATGTGTTGTTTCCTGTTTAAATAACTTATAATAAGAAGGTTGTGAGCTGATTTGCAAGGATTGAACGATACGTAAAAGAAAAAAAAGGATGGCAAAAATAATTAGTTAAATATCGTCAATAGGCAATTCAATAAAAACTTTTATTCCTTTACCAACCTGTGTTTTGATTTTAAATTTACCTCTTAAACTTTTAATTCTTTGTTGTATATTCATAACTCCCATGCCTTTACTCTCTTTTTCGGTGCTTGCCAAATCAAATCCAATACCATTATCGGTGTACGTAAGGAGAATTTTATTCTTTTCTTTTATAAATTTAAAATCAAGAATTACCAATGAAGCTTGGGCATAAGTTAATGTGTTTTTAATAAGCTCTGTACTAATTCTATAGAGTGAAGTTTCTAAGAAATTATTAAACCTGTCATTGGTATTTGTGATAAAATTAATCTTTATCTTCTTCGTATCATTCAGTCTTTGCGTAAAGTCAGTAATGGTATCCACAAATCCAAATTTATTCAAATTCTGTGTGCTCAGTCCACGGGCTATTTCACGAGTACTTTGAATGGCACTCTCAATATTAGCATTTCCCTTTTGAGTAATGATTTTTATTTTTTCTGGATCATTTGTTTCAGCTAACCACTGAAAATAAAGTTTTATTGTTGAAAGTAAGGGACCTAAGCCATCGTGCAGTTCTCGTGAAAATCTATTTCGCTCACGTTCTTCCACATCCACCGTCACCTTCAAAAGCGCATTTTCAGCTTTTATCTTTTGAGTGATATTAAGATTAGAAACCCTAATACCCATATATTTACCATTTATTTTTACGCTTCTGCTGATAGAACTTATCCATCTAATTTCACCTGTTTTTTTTTCAATTCTATAAATTATTTCAGCATGTCTTTTCTTGCTAGAATAAATCATTTTTTTATGTTCTTCCCAATTCTCTTTATCGTTTTTATAAACAATCATGTCCAACAGTTTGGGATCATTCACAAATTCCTCAAGAGTATAGCCAGTCACCTTTTCGGCCGACGGCGACATATATAAAATTTTCCCATCATCGCCAATCCAATACTCCCAACCATAAGTAAAGTCTGCTACAGTTCTAAACTTTTCTTCTGCAAGCTTGAGTGAAATGTTGGAATTTTGCAATTCGGAAGTTCGTTCTTTAACCCTATCTTCCAATTTTTCATTTAATTGCTTCAAATCTTGTTCTGCAAGCTTTCGTTCTGTAACATCATTTACTAAAATGTGTCTTGCGTTTTTTCCTTCATAATCTACTGCATGTGAGGTGATTTCTACATATATTATTTTTCCGCTTTTTGTTTTGTGTTTTTCTTCAAGTGTTATTCGATAGTCCTGTTTTTCGTTATTTAACTTTTTAAATGGTGCAAGCGTATTCTTTTGAAGTTTTATATTTCCCAATTTCATTCCCAGAAATTCTACTTTTGAATATCCATAATGATTAACTGCTGCACTGTTCACTTCAAGAAATGCAAGAGTTTCATAATCAATAATCCACATGGGTTGGGGGTTGTTGGCAAACAAATAACGATAATTTTTCTCACTTTCGCGCAATTTCAATTCTGCCAATTTTCGTTCGGTAATATTCGAGGCAGTTCCTTCAATTCCAATAATTTCGCCATACTTGTCTTTTAAAGGCACCCCACTTGTTGAATGCCAAAACCAACTGCCATTTTTGTGTTGCACACGGTACTCAATTGTTTCTTGTCGCTCACCATATTTGACCACTTTATTCAAAAAATCAAAACTTCTTTGATAATCGTCTTTGTGAATAAATTGTTGAATAGATTTTCCAACTACCTGTTCTACACGATGCCCCAATAATAAAGTCCAAGCACTAGAAACGTAAGTGAAAATGCCTTTGGTATTGAAAATATAAATAATATCGTGGCTATTTTCAATCAATTTTCTATATTTTTCTTCAGATTTTATAAGTGATTCTTCTGCCAGTTTACGTTTTGTAATATTGGTGAAAACACCCATTATACCTATAGTATTTCCATCAAAATCACGCAGTGGTAACTTGCTGCTATCAAACCAATTTTTTTCGCCATTCTTCAGATTTTTCTTTTCTGTTCGGTGAAGAATTTCGATACCACTTTCAATTATTTTACGGTCATCTGCACGATAAGCTTCGGCTAATTTTGCACTTAACCCCAAATCAAAATCAGTTTTATTGATAATTTCTGCCTTGCTTTTAAACCCAAATCCTTCTGCAAATGACTGATTACAACCCATATAAATTGATTGCTTATTCTTCCAAAATACATCACCAGGAAAATGTTCCAAAATACTTTGAAGCATTTGTTCACTTTTCAACAATGCCTCTTCCGACTTTTTTCGTTCTGTAATATCAATGGAAACATTACCTGTACAGAATAATTTTCCTTTATTGTTGAAGATTGGATATTTTTTTGTCAAAATAGTGATAACATCTCCATTTGGCAAATTTAAAAGTTCTTCCTTTAAAATATATTCTCCCTTTTGCATTTTTTGAGCACGCCTATCATCCTCCATATAAGAGCGAACTGGTTCTGATTTGGCTGAAATTCCAAATAATTCTGCATCATTTTTACCAATAATACTCTTAATATTATCGTGGCCAATCACATCAAGAAATCCTTTATTTGCAGCTACTACTCGAAGATTCAGGTCTTTTACCACAACAATATTATTGCTGTTTTCAATCGACGAAATTAAGAATTCTCTTTCTTCTTCAGCTTGTTTTCGTTCGGTAATGTCAATGGCATAATGAAGGAAAATTTCGTCATTAATTTTAATCCAATATATATCCCAAATTTTCCCTAAAGCATGAATTTCATTATTGTTTTGATTGGAATTTTCTATAAAACATTTATCTGCCTGACAAAAGCTACATTGTATTTCAAATTCGGCAGGAACACCATTTGGATATTTTTCTGCAATTTTTTTTGACTTCTCACATAAATATTCAGATTCTTTAAATTCATGCCAACACTGTCCACCGATTTTAATACCCAAATCCAAAGCTATTTTATTTGCTGCCAATACTACTTTATCTTTTTGCCTGATATACATGGCAGCATAGGGGAGTGAAGTCAATAAAATTTGATTAAGTTCTGCCATCTTTTTGATTTCTGTGATGTCCATTGCGGTCATCAAGCATTGGTCGGTTTTATCTGTCATCATCCCTGTTAGGTGAACAAATAAGGATGTTTTAGACTCAATTAGAAGTTTAACTTCGCAGGTTTCTTTTTTTCTAGACAAAAAAATATTCTTTAAAAAAGTTTCAAAGATTCGCTGATTTTCCTCTGATATATAGGTGGTTAAATAACTATTTTTCAATTGAATTCTCTCTTTTCCAAGCATTTGCGAACCAAATAAATTAGAGTCAATGATTTCAGCAGAGTTTGAAAGTGTGAAATAAGCTGTAGGCGCAAAATCATATAACTCAGCGTATTTTTGAGCTGAACTTTCTGCTTGTTCTTTGGCCTGACGGAGTTCTTCGTTCTGAAGTTCAAGTTCTAATTGGTGCAGTTCAAGTGCATGAATTGTTTCAAGAATGTCTATCTCGCTTAAATTTAGGCTTTTAATGGAAGAGTTCTCCTTCGTAAACTCTTCTGATTTAAAAATTGCAATTTTCGATTTAGTATCAATGTCATTCATAATCTCATTTTGTTTTATGTAAAAAATGAATCTGAGAACGGAAATTATAATTAAATCACATATAGTTTTTCCGACAACTACCTAAAATCTTAGACAATAGGTAATTGCAAATTATTATTTATGTATAAAATAATATTATTTTGATTCTGAAACAAAACTAAAATTTGTAATTAGAACCTATTAAACCGTCTACAAAATTATAATTTATTTCGCCAAACACTAATGGTGTATTCCCTATATAAAATAGGTGTAAACCCTATATTTTTTCATTTAAACAATCATTCAAAATTTGAATTATTCTTCTAAGACTCTAATTTATTATTTTAAAATGATTAATTTTGCATTGCTTTGATAACTGAAATATAAAGTGACGCAACTATAATCAAAAAAATGAACTATCATTCATTTATAATGTTTATCCTAAAACAAAGTAGATTTTTGATATTAAATTTCATTTAGTTTTCTGCCTAATTTGAATAAAATAGAAGTAACAATTTTAAAACATATAGAATGAATAATTTTGAATTTTTCAATCCAGTAAAAGTGATTTTTGGAAAAGGACAGTTGGGCAAATTGTCTACCCGTATTCCTCAAGACAAAAAGATTTTGTTGATTTATGGTGGTGGTAGCATTCTTAAAAATGGTGTTTACGATACCATTAAAGACGCATTGAAAGCCCATAATGTATTGGAATTTAGTGGTGTAGAACCAAATCCAAGGTATGAAACGGCAATGAAAGCCGTAGAATTAATTAAGGCTGAGAAAATTGATTTCTTGTTGGCTGTTGGTGGTGGTTCGGTAATTGATGCCACCAAATTTATTGCTGCTGCTGCGTTGTACGATGCGGGCGACCCATGGGATATGTTATTGAAACACGCTCCAGTGAAAGCCGCAATGCCTTTTGGTGCCGTACTTACTTTGCCAGCTACCGGTTCCGAAATGAATGCAGGGTCGGTAATTGAACGTGATTCTACCAACGAAAAGTTGGCGTTTGGAAGTCCACTTACTTTTCCGCAGTTTTCATTTCTATTGCCCGATGCGGCTGGAACATTGCCTAAAAAGCAGGTGGCCAATGGGGTGGTGGATGCATTCATGCACGTGATGGAACAATACATGACTTACCCGGCCAATGCGCCTTTGCAGGATCGGTTTGCAGAATCAATTTTGCAAACATTGATTGAAGTAGGGCCCAAAGCATATAAAAATCCTGCAGATTATGAGGCCATGTCTAACTTGATGTGGTGCGCCACCATGGCTTTGAACGGACTCATCGGTTGCGGGGTTCCTCAAGATTGGGCGGTACACATGATGGGTCATGAATTAACTTCGCAGTTTGGTATAGACCATGCCCGAACGCTCGCTATTATTGCGCCAAGCCATTATAAATATAACTTTGAGAATAAAAAAGCAAAGTTGGCACAATTTGGTGAACGTGTTTGGGGTTTGAAAACTGGTACAGATGACGAAAAGGCGCATGCTGCTATTGAAGCTATGGTTGCATTTTTCCATTCATTGGACATAGATACCAAATTGTCGCAATATTCTGCTGATTATGAAGGTACTGCACAGAATATTTCAAAGAGATTCACCGAACGTGGTTGGTTAGGGATGGGCGAACGTCAAAGTCTGAAACCTTCGGAAGTGGAAAAGATTGTGGAAATGGCTTATTGAGCATTCTAAAATAGAATATTAAAAACCCGCTGTAAATTTGAACTTACAGCGGGTTTTTTGTAAACTTCCTTCCTGAGATTTTAAGATATTTCTGCCAATCGATTCTCGGTGATTTGGCAAAACTCCTCGCTCAATTCAAATCCTATATAATTTCTGTTCAGCATTTTGGATGCCACTGCAGTGCTTCCTGAACCCATAAATGGATCGAGCACCAAATCGCCTTCATTGCTGCTAATTTCAATAAAAGGGAGGCAAACTTTCAATGGTTTTTGCGTTTTGTGTAAAGAGCGCTCTTTTCCCATGCAGATGGGAGTTTGGATGAAATTGGGTATTTCGAGTGTGTTATTTTCATCCTGTTGACCATATTCATTGGGAGAATGAATAAAGTTATGCATCTCGTTCACTGGTTTGTGATTCCATGTTTTTGGTGTTCCTTTCGAAAAATGAACCATCATTTCCATGCTATTGGAATACATTTTTCGGGTGTAAATGGCTGGAAATGGGTTGGTTTTGTGCCAATGAATCACCTTTCGAAACTGAAAACCTACCCGTTCCACCATCCGGTTGAGATACGAAACAAAATCATCGCCACACCACAGATATCCGCTTGCGCCAGGCTTACAAACTCTGAAACATTCCGTGAGTACCGCTTCCAAAAACTGCAAATATTCTTCCTCCGATTTAAAACCATCGAAATCAAATTCTGTTATCACATCCTTGTGATTTTTAAGTCCTTGCACATTCTGAGCCCTATATTGGTAATAGGGTGGATCGGTAAAAATCAAATCTACGCAAGCATCCGGAAGTTCTTTCAAACCTTCGAGACATGACTTGTTATGAATGATATTTGTTTTCATAGATTTGAAGAGTTTGAAAATTAATCTTTATAAATCAATTGTTTATAATTATTGACGATGCAAGTTTGATGAAACTCGAAACACGAAACCGAGAACTCTTAAATAAACTCCCCTTTAAAATATTTGTCCAACAATTTTTTGGCAGCAATAAATGAACTCAATTCGTTGGAAAGTACTTTCTTTTCACTCTCTATCAATATGTTTTGAATATGAGGATTGTGATAAAAATGTGATTTCAACTGCTCGTTAATGGTTTCATACATCCAGTATTTGGATTGTGCATTCCGTTTATAGTCAAAAAAGCCATTGGCTTTTACAAATTCCGTATATCGTTCCACCATGTTCCATATTTCAGGAATTCCGTTTTTATCAATTGAAGAACAGGTAATTGCCTCCGAAGTCCAACCCGATTCTTGCGGTGGAAATAAGTGTAATGCGTTTTGATATTGTGCTTTGGCAACATTTGCTTTTTCTATATTCGAGCCATCACATTTGTTGATGGCTATTCCGTCGGCCATTTCCATGATGCCCCGTTTAATGCCTTGCAGCTCGTCGCCGGCGCCAGTTAATTGAATGAGTAAAAAGAAATCGACCATCGAATGTACGGCGGTTTCCGATTGTCCAACACCCACTGTTTCCACAAATATGGTATCAAATCCTGCAGCTTCGCAAAGTACTATGCTTTCGCGCGTTTTGCGAGCCACGCCACCCAATGAACCTGAAGATGGTGACGGGCGAATGAATGCATTTTTTGCAACCGACAGGTCTTCCATTCGCGTTTTGTCGCCCAAGATGCTGCCTTTGGATCGTTCGCTGCTTGGGTCAATGGCCAGAACTGCCAACTTGTGTCCGCCACGTATCAACTGCATTCCCAATGCTTCAATAAATGTACTTTTACCTGCGCCCGGAACGCCTGTAATGCCTAGACGAACAGATTTTCCGGCATAGGGAAGACATTTTTCAATTACTTCTTGGGCAATAATTTGATGTTCGGGAAGCGAACTTTCTACTAGTGTCACCGCCTGACTCAACATGCTAATATCACCGCTTAGAATGCCGGTAACAAATTCGTTAGCAGAATATTGACGTCGCTTGCCATTCGATTTTCTATAAGGATTAACATCAGGCACATTTGCTACTCCTTCATTTACCGAAATCCCTTTGTAGGCTGGATTGTTTTCTGGATGTATATTTTTTTTATGTTGCATTTGGATTGGTACGAATTTAATTTTTAAATCAATGTTTGTCATACGAAATGAAGTTTTTAAAACTTAGGTTTCGATGATTTATTAGAAAATAAAAGCCAAGATTTTAAATAAATCCTGGCTTTTTGATTGCAAAAATACGTAATTATTTTGAGTTATACAGCTTATTTTTGAACATTCCAAGTCACAACCAATATTATAAAGCTGTTGTCAGGGTCATTGGTTTGTATAGTAATGGATTTTTGATACTCCCCGCCATTGGTCATATTTTTAGTGTCCACAGTTAATGAGATGTCAGATGATTTACCACCAGAAATTGATAATTTACCATGACGTACTGTAATATCTTTGTTGTTATTGATGATGCTGCGAATTTCTAAAGCGTTTTCTCCTTTATTATTCAGTTTAAATTTACCCGTACGTTTAGAGCCCAGTTTTATTGTTCCTAATTTAATTGTTCTTTCAGGCATTTCCAATATGGGTGCTTTGCGTTTTTCATTCAGCGTTAATTTGCTAAAATCTTCAACCAAATTACCAGCCAAAGTCATTTTGAATTCTTCGGAATACTTCTTTTGACCATTCACAATCAAATATAAATCCTCTGAAATTGGACCCCATTGATTACAATTTTTAGAGTTGAAAGTAAAAATAATTTTGCCCTCCTCGTTTGGTTTTAATGTTTCGGGTGAAGAAATTGCAGTAATATAAGTTGGTAAATTTTCGAAGCTTGGTTTAATTGATATTTTCGATGAATTCTTAATATCAAGGGTACGCACTTGTTTGTCACCTTTGTTTACATTATTCATTTGAATCACTTTCCCTTTTAATGAAAGACCACCCATGCTGATTGGAAATGGATTGTTTTCAGCGGTTACTTTGCCTATCACTTCCCCTTTTATCATCAAAACCACTTGTTCATCCGCCGAATTATTATATACCGTAATAGATTTTGTAAATGCGCCAGGGCGACCAGCAGGATTGTAAGTAACAGTTATTGAGCCTTTTTTGCCAGGTTCAATAGGTTCCTTTGTCCATGTAGGCGTGGTGCAACCACATGAGGCCTGCACTTTGCTAACCACCAAGGGCGACATTCCCTTGTTCACAAAATCAAAGATGTATGTTATTTTACCGTCTTCTTCGTTCACCTTACCAAAATCGTGCTCTTTTACATCAAAATTGATGGTTGGTTTTTGAGCCAAAGCTACAAAAGACAACATAACACAAAATAATAACGCAGCGTACTTTTTCATATTTGTTATTTTAATAAATTGTATTACAAATCATCGCATCAATATAAAAGCTAATTAATGCAGAATGTGTTGACTATTTAAACCGTAAATAATCAACAAGTTGTAATTTTAAAAGTCGTATTTTAAACCAGTTATTTTTTAGGAATAACTTCACCTTTTATTATCAACACTTGGTTGATGGAGTCGTTACTATACACGGTAATGGTTTTGGTAAATACACCTGGGCGTCCAGAAGCATTATAAGTTACTGTAATTGCCCCCTTTTTGCCAGCTTCAATGGGCTCTTTGCTCCAAGTAGGAGTGGTGCAACCGCAAGATGCCTGCACTCTATTCACCACCAAAGTTGCATTTCCTTTGTTTGTAAAATCGAAAATGTGCGTCACGCTACCATCAACTTCATTTATTTTTCCAAAATCAAACTCTTTGGTTGGGAAATTGATAATTGGTTTTTGAGCCATGGCTGCAACTGATACCACAAAACAGAATAATAATACATTCAACTTTTTCATAAATTGCTTTTTTAATTAGTTATCGAATTTGTTTTTAGAATTTTCGCTTTAAAATTTCCTTGCAAAAGTATTAATAATAGTTCGTTCTCAATTACTCAGAAATCAAAATATCTGTTTAAATTCAGTTAAAGCAGTAGAAACAATAGAATTATTATCATTTGTAAATCATAATTTAGCATTGACCCGATATAATTTGATAGTTTTATAGCGTTTTGTTGAGTTTTTGAATAGCATTTAAAAATATGTACCTTTGTAAAATCATATAATTGCAGAACAAATGAAAACACAAATTCAAAAGCTAACCGCTCAATATGCTGATTATGTTGTGGGTTGCTATCGTCATCTACATGCCCATCCCGAACTTTCGTTTCAGGAATTCGAAACGGCTCAATTTATTGTAAATGAGCTGACAAAGATGGGAATTCCATTAAAATCGGGTATTGGTGGAAATGGGATTTTGGGGAGAATAGAAGGTCGTAATCCAAGCAAAAAGGTAATCGCACTTCGAGCAGACATGGATGCGTTGCCCGTTTGCGAAATGGTGGATATTCCTTGGAAATCGACCAATGAGAATGTGATGCATGCCTGTGGTCACGATGCGCATACCGCTTGCCTGTTGGGTGCAGCAAAGATATTGAATGAATTGCGGAATGATTTTGAAGGAACTATACTACTTATTTTTCAACCCGGCGAAGAAAAAGCACCCGGTGGTGCACATCTTATGCTTGAGGATGGACTTTTTGACGAGTTAGAACCCGAAATGATATTGGCACAGCACGTTTCTGTAGATTATCCTACAGGTACCATGGGCTTTTTGGCAGGTAAAATTATGGCTTCGGCCGACGAGATACATCTGAAAATTCATGGAAAAGGTGGCCATGGCGCATTGCCTCATTTGACGAATGATACAGTGCTGGCTGCTTCTCAAACCATTGTTTCGCTGCAACAAGTTCGTAGCCGGCTTTGTCATCCGCTTGTGCCCATGGTGCTTACGTTTGGCAAGCTGATTGCCAATGGAGCTACAAATGTTATCCCGCACGAAGTCACACTTTCGGGCACATTCCGTACGTTTGATGAAAATTGGCGCACTATTGGAAAACAGCATATTATCCGAATAATAAATGAAACAGTGGCTGCGCATGGCTGCACTGCCGAAATTGATATGCCTAGCGGTTATCCATGTGTTGTGAATGACCAGAACGTAACACGGAAAGCCCAAGAATTTGCTGCAGAATGGTTGGGCGATGATAATATCCGCACGCTCGAAATGCGAATGACGTCTGAGGATTTTGGTTTTTTCACACAGAAATATCCCTGTACATTCTATCGTTTTGGGGTGAAAGGAGAAATTAATGCCAATACCGGTGGACTACATAGTGCTAATTTTCAGATAGATGAAAAAGCGCTAGAAACTGGAGTAGGGGGGATGGCATGGTTGGCCTGGCGGTTTATGAACTAAAAAAGAACCCCTAGCCCCTAAAGGGGAATTATGCAAGTAATGTTAATCATAAGAACCCCTAGCCCCTAAAGGGGAACTATGCAAGTATTGATTTATTTAAACTTTGACTTGAATTATTAATTTGAAAAAGTAATAAAATGGATAATAACTTAGAAACCAATACAAACTTCGATTCCCCTTTAGGGGCTAGGGGTCATATGGAAACCAATACAAACTTCGATTCTCCGCCAGCTGGCGGACTAGGGGTTCTCTCTCTTTACTCATCTTCAACCGAAATCGCATCGGTAGATTGCACATAGTGATACACATGTTCATATAAAGTTTCCTTTATCATTTCAAAATGCGTATTTCCAAAATGCGTATCATTGCACATAATTAGCATGGGCAGTATAAAACCGTTTCCTTCGTAAGGCGGTTGTGCATAATAATGTGACAGAACCGAAAATCCTAGTCGCTCATAAAATCTTATTCTGCTGGCAGCCAAAACGGTATTTGGCATTTCTACCTCAAACAGAATGGGCAGTTTTGTTTGTTTCATCAAGATTTTCATGGCTTCAGTTCCAATGCCTTTTCCTCTCAAATCTGAACTGACGGCAAAATGTTCAATGTACAGAAACCGCTCAAAAGTCCAATAATTCAGGAATCCTACAAATGTATCATTTTGCAATAAAACTTGTGCATTAAATCTGTTTTCATTGATAAACTCTAACTCAAGACCACCCCAACTCCTACGTTCTGATGGAGGAAAAGCCTGTGTGTATAATTTGAATAGATTTAAGAAATGGGGATTGGAAACGCTATTAATCTTCTGAAAATTAAGCATATTACCTCCAATGGTTGGTTTTGTTTCAAAGTTTTTTTAGGTCTATAAATTCGAAACAAACATAATGACAAATTGTTCAAGAAAATGCAGTATTATTGCTCAAATAACTTTATTAAACCACAAAAAAATAGTACTTTTGTGCCCGAATTCGAAAATACATAATCAAACTAATTTTTATAATAACTAAATAACAAAAGTATGATTTATTCGCACGAAGTAGAACACATGTGTGTTGTTCAAAAAGGCCCTAACCACGGACCAGCACCCATCCCAGAAGAAGGAAAATGGGTGAAATCAAAACAAATTACCGACATTTCAGGATTGACTCACGGTGTGGGTTGGTGTGCGCCACAACAAGGTGCTTGCAAACTGACTTTGAACGTAAAAGAAGGTATTATCGAAGAAGCTTTAATTGAAACAATTGGCTGCTCGGGAATGACTCACTCAGCTGCTATGGCTGCCGAAATTCTTACTGGCAAAACCATTCTTGAAGCATTGAACACCGACTTAGTGTGCGACGCCATCAACGTGGCCATGCGCGAATTGTTCCTACAAATTGTTTACGGACGCACACAATCTGCTTTCTCTGAAGGTGGACTTCCAATCGGTGCCGGTCTAGAAGATTTGGGTAAAGGCTTGCGCTCGCAAGTGGGAACCATGTTTAGCACCAACAAAAAAGGTGTTCGTTATTTGGAAATGGCCGAAGGTTATATTAGCCGCATGGCATTGGACGAAGATGGAGAAGCTTGTGGATACGAATTTGTACGCGTAGGCCCTATGTTGGACTTGGTAAAAAAAGGAGTAGATGCTAACGAAGCGTTGAAAAAATCTACCAGTACTTATGGTCGCTTTGCTAACGCTGCAAAATACATAGACCCACGTAAAGAGTAGTATCAATTCATAATTCAAAATTCATAATTCACAATTATGGGACAGGACAACACGATAGTAATTAAAAGCAAGGTATTTGCTGTAAGAATTATTCGTTTGTACCAGTTTCTACAAAACGATAAGAAAGAATATACTTTATCAAAACAACTTCTTCGTAGTGGTACCAGTATTGGTGCAAATGTAAAAGAAGCAATAAGAGGATTTAGCAAAAAAGACTTTCGTTTTAAACTAGGAATTTCACTTAAAGAAGCAAGTGAAACAGAGTATTGGCTCGAATTACTATATGAAACTGACTATATTACTGAAAAACAATTTCAGAGTATGTGTCAAGATTGCGTTGAATTGATTAAAATTCTGACCGCAATTCTAAATTCAAGTAAAGATGACGATTAAGATTCCGATGTAAAATGAATTATGAATTAATTATTATCAATTGAATTAATTATGCATTATGAATTATAAATTATCAATTATTAAAACATATGGAACTATTTGAAAGTTATTCGCGTCGTATCGACAAAGTCACAGCGGCACTAAATTTATATGATATCAAAGACCTCGACGAGGCAAAGGCTATCTGTACAGCCAAAAAC
>JBAXAD010000038.1:0-22365 GCA_037142715.1 Paludibacter sp.
GAACTGAGAGACGTAATATCGGAACAATTACTTGTAATATCGGAACAATTACTTGTAATATATAAACTGAAAGTTGTAATATCGGAACAATTAGTTATAATATCTAAACAGAGTGATGTGATTTCTTTATTGAGAGAAGCGGTTTCGCAAGTGATAGATGCGATTTCGCTACTGACAGACGCCATTTCTACATTTTTATTGAACAAAAACACAATGTATAATTAACATATTCTTATGAAACATTCTTATTTATTTATCATTACACTTATTCTCTTGTTTTCATTGCCGTTACATGCCGAACGCATCGATATGCGCTTGGCGGGAGCGAGTCCTTCGGGAGCCACACTCAACACAACTCTAATCAATGAAACCATATCTCGACTAAATGCCAACGGCGGTGGAACATTGTATTTCCCTGCGGGGAATTATCTGACTGGTGCTATAAAGCTGAAAAGCAACATCACGATTGAGCTAGAAGCAGGGGCGACGCTGTTGTTCTCAGACAACTTTGATGACTACTTACCGTTTGTGGAAATGCGCCACGAGGGGATTATGATGAACAGTTTTAGTCCGCTACTGTATGCAGTGGATGCAGAGAACATTACTATCAAGGGCGAAGGAAAGATAGATGGACAAGGCAAGAAATGGTGGACAGAATTTTTTCGTGTAATGGTGGATTTGAAAGACAACGGTGTGCGCGACATCAATAAATACCAAGCGATGTGGGACAAAGCGAACGATGTGAAGAAACTCTATGCCGAAACGAACGAAGATTATGTGTCGTCGATGCAACGTCGGTTCTTCCGCCCGCCATTTATTCAACCTATCCGCTGTAAGAATTTTAGAATAGAAGGTATCACGATTGTGAACTCTCCTTTTTGGACAGTGAATCCTGAATTCTGCGAGAACGTGACCATTGACCGCGTGACCATCAACAATCCGCTTTCGCCGAACACCGATGGCATTAACCCTGAATCGTGTCGCTACGTGCACATCTCTAATTGCCATATATCTGTGGGTGATGACTGCATCACACTCAAAAGTGGCCGCGACCTGCAAGCCCGAAACCTTGGTTGGGCAGACGAAAACATCACCATTACCAATTGTACCATGTTGGCAGGACATGGCGGCGTGGTGATTGGCAGTGAAATGAGCGGCGGAGTGAAAAAAGTGGTGATCAGCAATTGTGTTTTCGACGGCACTGACCGTGGTATCCGCATCAAATCGACCCGTGGACGTGGCGGAGTGGTGGAAGACATTCAGATAAACAACATAGTGATGAGAAACATACAGGAAGAGGCGATTATTTTGGATATGTTGTACACCAAGATGCCTGTGGAGGCAGTGAGCGACCGCACCCCGATTTTTCGGAACATAAATATCAACAATGTTACCGGTTCGGACGTACTGATACCGTTTAAGATTCGCGGACTGGAGGAATCGCCCATCACCGACATTACATTTACCAACATCAATATCAAAGCGAAACAAAAAAGTGTGTTTCAGAATTACAAAAACATCAAAATGAATGAAGTGTATGTGAATGGGGTGAAAGTTCAAGCCCCCTAAATCCCCCGGAGGGGGACTTGTAATTAGTTTTGTCAATAAAAAAACAACAATTCGAAGCAACAATTTGAAGTAAAATGAAACATTCAATAATCAAAAACGTACTTGCATTCTTTAATTCCCCCTTCGGGGGATTTAGGGGGCTTTTATTTTTATTTATCACTATCAATGCCAATTCACAAACCTACGAAAACCAGTTTACGCGTCCGTTAGGGCAAGTGCTGCAGGAGATTTCGGTACGTTTCGACGTGAAATTGAAGTACGATGCTGACACCACTGGCAAGTTGGTTCCGTTTGCTGACTTTCGCATTCGCCCTTATTCGGTGGAAGAATCGTTGACCAATGTGCTGTCGCTCTTCGACTATAAGTTTGCGAAACAAGATGCGAAAACGTACAAAATAAAGGGCTACGAATATCCGCGCCGCACGCCAGAGGATGGCAAAAAGATGCTGGCTTACCTGAATACGCTTTACAAAGATTCGACAGAGTGGAATACGCGCAAGGCTTGTCTACGCAAGGAAGTTAGAGAGAAATTGCAGATTGACTCCGTGCTGAAAAAGTGCGTGAAAGCGAAACCGCTGTTGTCGAAAGTTCGAACGTTTGACGGTTATTCGGTGCAGAACTTTGCACTGGAAACTTTGCCGGGCTTGTATGTTTGCGGTTCCATTTATAGTCCGCTTGCCAAGGGAAAACACGGAGTGATACTTTGTCCTAACGGGCATTGGGGTGACGGTAGGTATAACTCGGACGAGCAAAATCGGTTTGCCACCCTTGCCCGCATGGGTGCAGCTTGCGTAAGTTATGACCTGTTTGCCTGGGGCGAATCGGAATTGCAGGTATCGGGAGCGGCGCATCGCAGTTCGGTGGCGCACATTATCCAAATCATGAATGGCTTGACGATACTTGATTATATGCTGACCAGAAAGGACATTGATGCTTCGAAAGTGGGCGTGAATGGTGGCTCTGGTGGTGGTTCGCAGGTGGTTTTGCTGACTGCGCTCGACAACCGATTTACAGCAGCTTGCCCCACGGTAAGTTTGGCGTCACATTTTGATGGCGGTTGCCCTTGCGAAAGCGGAATGCCTATTTCGCTGGCTTGCGGAGGTACTAACAACGCAGAACTGATGGCAATGTTTGCTCCAAAACCTCTTTACGTGGTGTCGGATGGCAAAGACTGGACGGCTTCTGTGCCTGAACTTGAATTCCCTTACCTTCAACGCATCTATGGCTTTTATAATGCTGCAAACAAAGTGACTAACGTGCATCTATCAACCGAAGGACACGACTTTGGGATAAATAAACGCACTGCAGTTTACAATTACTTTATCGGTGCTTTTAATTTGAATGCCAAAATGCTTGACGAAAGCAAAGTGACCATTGAACCGAAGGAAGCCATGTGTAGTTTCGGTGCCAAAGGCGAAAAGCTGCCTGCCAATGCCATTCGTAGTTTTGGTCAGGTAGAGAAATTTTTCAACAAGAAAGCTGATGCCAAAATCAACTCGGACATTGATGCAGAAAAGCGTGCCAATGACTGGACTGACTCGCTCAAGCTGAACGACAAGGAAAAGGAAGCGCGCGTAAAAGCTGTTATTCTGAAACACATAAAAGCTGTTCGCGACTGGCACAACGAGCATCCGTTCACGATAGTGCCAAAGGGCATCAATCCAAGAACCGGAGAGCTAATGACTGATGTTCACCGCGATGTGATTGCCTGCTCCACCAAGCCAAAATCGGTACATGAAAACCTGATGACCGGACTACGCAAGGATTTGACTGAAGAACAAGTGGAGAAAGTGCTCGATTTGTACACCATTGGAAAATATGCTTTTACGCTGAAAGGTTTCAAGGTTATTGTTCCCAACATGACTGAAAAGGAGGAGGCATACGTTGTGAGTCAGTTGCGCTTGGCCCGTGAGGAGGCAGTAGATTATAAGACAATGAAGGGTGAGATTTCGGCCATTTTTGAAATTTACAAGGATAAATGCGAAAAGTATTTCAATGAAAACGGTCGCAGTTGGAAGTTGATGTACAAGGAATTTAGCAATAAACTGAAAGCAGAAAAAGAGGCGAAAAAGAAGAACTAAATTTCGCTTAGTAAAATATAAATGGCAGCATAAAGTTGATTTGTGCTGCCATTTTCTTTTAAGCGCAGTAATTATATGTAATTTATGCGTTACAATTCAGTATTTATATATAATTACTGCGTTATAATTCAATTATTATTCAACAAAGTCAAGATAGTTTTCTCTATTAATTACTGAATATTGAGCATCGACATAATTATCTGAAAAGGCTCTTGGTGCTTTAGGGATTTTTTCTCCCCATTTGAATTCGAAGGCATTTAACAAACCCGACGACTCCTCAATCAAATCGATTTCTTGCCCATCGTACGTCCGCCAGAAGTAAAACGTTTTATTTTCAGATGAATAATAGTTCTTTTTCACGCGCTCACTTATCAAATAATTTTCCCACAATTGTCCTACATCAGTTCGAAGAGCCAACGGCCCATAATTTCCAATAATTGCATTCCGGATACCATTATCATAAAAATACCATTTCCCTGCTTTGGATATTTCTTTGCGTAAATTGCGTGAAAAAGCCCCCACACGATAAACCACGAACACCTTTGAGAGCAAATCGAGGTATTTTTCAACCGTATTTCTACTTAACCCCAATTGCTTTGCCAACTCATCATAAGACACCAAATTTCCCACTTGATAGGCTATCAATCGAAGCAGTTCATTCATCTTTTTGGCGTTTTTAAGCCCATCGATTGACAATATATCCTTCAATAAATAAGCATTTACAATTTCGCGCAGATAATCTTTTTTTTGAGAATAATCTCCTAAGGTAATTATTTCAGGATAAGTACCATAAATCAATCTATCTTCGAGGTTTTGCCGGGTTTCGAGCAGATTTTCTTGTTGAGATAATTCACTTTGACTAAAAGGAAAAAGATGAAATTGAGAACTTCGGCCCACCAAAGGTTCACCAGCTTTGTTATGCAAATCGAACGAAGATGAACCGCTTGCCAACACTTTAATTCCGGGAATTTCGTCAACGATTAATTTTAGCTTATGCCCAATGTTGGGGATATTTTGCGCTTCATCAATTGCCAACAATTCAACACCTTCCAACAATCGCTTATAATTTGCGATAGATTGTGGCTCCAACAAGGCAAGCGTGTCAAAATCCTCACCATTTAGCAATAAATATTTTCCTCCAAATCTATCCAAAATTTGTTTTATCAGAACCGTTTTGCCGACACGTCTAGCGCCAAATATCAATACCACTTTATTTGATACTAGCCGGTTGAAAATTTTATCTTCTAATATACGCTTTATCATTGCTGTTTATTTTGCTGCAAATATACAAATTTTTCAACCAATTGAAGAATTTACCGGTAATTTCTTCAATTGATTGAAGAATTTACTAGTAATTCCTTCAACGAACTGAAGAAATTACTAGTTTTTCAATACAATGTCACTTATAACCTTAAAAATCAACAACCCAATAAAAAATTCAAGTCAGAACAAAAACTAAGTACAAAACACCTCTTAATGCGTCTATTATAAAGATAAACTGACTCCGCATGAACCATTACAATAATAGAATCACCCTATTTATATTTCTTATTTTCTGTACAATTACTTCATTGTTTGGTCAACCCAACGATTACAAACTGTGGTACGACAAACCCGCGCAGGTCTGGACGGAAGCTTTGCCATTGGGAAACGGACGATTGGGAGCCATGGTTTTTGGGAATCCTGGTTCGGAACAAATACAACTGAACGAAGCCACCATTTGGGCTGGACAACCGAACAAAAATGCTAATCCTGATGCGTTGGAGAATATCCCCAAGGTGCGTGAACTGGTTTTTGCGGGCAAATATCTCGAGGCACAAACGCTGGCAACCGAAAAAGTTATGTCCAAAACTAACTCGGGAATGCCATATCAGACCTTTGGCGATTTGCGAATGTCATTCCCCGGACACACAAGATATACAGATTATTACCGCGAGTTGAGTCTCGATTCTGCACGTGTTTTGGTTCGCTATCGCAATGATGGAGTGACTTATAAACGTGAAGTAATCACTTCCTTTACCGACCAGGTGGTGATGATTCATCTCACTGCCAACAAGAAAAAGAAAATTACTTTCAATGCAGTTTTGACCTCGCCACATCAGGACGTGATGATAGCTTGCGATGGAAATTGTGTGACACTCGATGGCGTTTCGTCAACACACGAAGGGCTGAAAGGAAAAGTCCAGTTTCAGGGACGGTTGACCGTGAAAACGCAGGGCGGAACAGTTACATGCAATGACGGCGTGCTGGAAGTTGAAAATGCCAATGAAGCAACCGTTTATGTTTCCATAGCTACCAATTTCAACAACTATCAAAGCATTTACGGCAATGCGGTGGAACGTGCAAAAAGTTATCTTGACAAAGCTTTAAAGCACAATTATTCTGAAGCAAAAAAGACGCATACCGATTTTTTTAAACAATATATGGAGCGAGTTTCGTTGAATCTTGGCGAAAACCATTCGAAGGAAACCACCGATAAACGCATTGAAAACTTTGCCAAAACCAACGATGCACATTTGGTGGCAACTTACTTTCGTTTTGGTCGGTATTTGCTCATTAGCGCATCGCAACCGGGCGGTCAGCCAGCCAATCTTCAAGGCATTTGGAATGATAAACTGTTCCCATCGTGGGACAGCAAATATACTACCAACATCAATTTGGAAATGAATTACTGGCCGGCGGAAGTTAGCAATCTGAGCGAATTATATGAACCAATGCTGCAGCTGACCAAGGAAGTGAGCGCAACAGGAAAGGAAACTGCGAAAACAATGTACGGTGCCAACGGTTGGGTTTTGCATCACAATACCGACATTTGGCGGACAACAGGAGCCGTTGATAAAGCACCTTCGGGAATGTGGCCAAGCGGTAGCGCATGGCTGTGTCGACATCTTTGGGAGCATTATCTTTTTACGGGAGATACCGCTTTTCTGAAATCGGTTTACCCAATAATGAAGGAAGCAGGACAATTCTATGACGAGATAATGGTGAAAGAGCCTATTCACAATTGGCTGGTGATGTGCCCGAGCAATTCTCCCGAAAATACGCACGCTGGAAGTGACGGAAAAGCCACAACGGCTGGTGGAGTAACGATGGACAATGAGTTGATTCATGATTTGTGGACTTCGATAATTGCTTCTGCAAAGATTCTAAATATTGACACTGCGAATACCACTCATCTTGAAAACAGATTGAAAGAAATGGCACCGATGCAAGTGGGTCGTTGGGGGCAATTGCAGGAATGGATGTTCGATTGGGATAGCCCCGAGGATATTCATCGCCATGTGTCGCACTTGTACGGATTGTTTCCGAGCAACCAGATTTCGCCCTTCCGCACACCCGAACTTTTTGATGCCGCACGCACTTCGCTCATTCATCGTGGCGACCCGTCGACAGGTTGGAGCATGGGCTGGAAGGTTTGTCTTTGGGCTCGATTGCTCGACGGCGACCATGCCTACAAATTGATTACCAACCAACTTTCATTGGTACGCAACGAAAAGAAAATGGGCGGAACTTATCCCAATATGTTTGATGCACATCCACCATTTCAGATAGATGGAAACTTCGGTTGCACGGCTGGAATTGCCGAAATGCTTATGCAAAGTCATGACGGTTTTATCTATTTATTGCCCGCACTTCCAACAAATTGGAGCAACGGTGAAATTAAGGGTTTAGTGGCTCGGGGAGGTTTTGAAATGGATATAAAATGGAAAAGTGGAAAAGTGGAAAAAGTGTTTGTTAATTCTCGCAATGGTGGCAACTGCCGCTTGCGGTCGCTCACGCCACTCACTGGAAAAGGGCTGTCGGAAGCAAAAGGCGAAAATCCGAATCCGATTTATGAAGTAACAACTATATCGAAACCATTGATTAACAGCAACGAAAAATTAAATGCTGTTGAATTAAAAAAGACTTATCTTTACGACTTGAATACGGTTGCCGGACAAACGTATGAAATTACTGATATTAAGAACTAAAATCTTGTTTATGAAAAACAATATTATTGCACTTTCTGTATTTCTTCTATTCATTGGAAATGTTGCAGCACAAAAGAAACAAGCACCAATCTTACCTTGGGAAAACGGTAAATTGTTGGTGAGTGAAAATCATCGTTATTTGCAAAACGAAAACGGCAAACCGTTCTTTTGGTTGGGCGATACGGGATGGCTTTTGCCCGAAAGATTGAACAGAGACGAGGCGGAATTTTACCTCAGCGAATGCAGCAAACGAGGATATAATGTGGTGCAAATTCAAACCATCGATAGGGTTCCGTCGATAAATGCATACGGACAATCGTCTATGCCGGACGGTTTTAATTTCAAGGACATCAACAAAAAAGGCGTGTATGGTTATTGGGACCACTTGGATTTCATCATCAAAGCTGCCGAGAAAAAAGGCATTTACATTGGAATGGATTGTATCTGGGGCGGATTGGTTGGTGCTGGTCAAATGAGCGTAAAGGACGCTCAAGCTTACGGAAAATTCTTGGGCGAGCGATACAAAGATGCGCCCAATATCATCTGGTTTATTGGTGGCGATATTCGTGGTGACGTGAAAACAGAAGTTTGGGAAGCATTGGCAATTAGCATAAAAGCGGTGGACAAGAACCATTTGATGACTTTCCATCCGCGTGGCAGAACTTCTTCGGCAACTTGGTTTAACGATGCTGCCTGGTTGGATTTCAATATGTTCCAAAGTGGACATCGCCGCTACGGACAACGAAAAGGAGATGGCGATTACACGATTGCCGAAAATACCGAGGAAGATAATTGGCTGTATGTAGAAAAAAGTCATGCGCTGAAAACCATGAAACCGGTGATTGATGGCGAACCTTCGTACGAAGATATTCCGCAAGGATTGCACGAGGAATTTGAAGTGCGGTGGAACGATAACGACGTGCGCCGATATGCTTACTGGTCGGTTTTTGCAGGTTCATTCGGGCATACTTACGGTCATAATTCCATTATGCAGTTTTACAAACCGGGCGTAGGTGGCTCGTTTTTCCCCAAGAAATATTGGTACGACAGTCTTCAAGACCCTGGTTATAATCAAATGAAATACCTGAAAGCGTTGATGTTGGCATTCCCGTTTCTCGACAGGATTCCTGACCAAAGCATTATTGCCGGACAAAACGGGGAACGTTACGACCGCGCCATTGCTACCCGTGGAAATGATTATTTGTTGGTTTATAATTACACTGCTCGTCCAATGCAAATCGATTTATCGAAAATAAGTGGAGCAAAGAAAAACTGCTGGTGGTTCAATCCAAAGAATGGTGAACTGCAATTTATCAGGGAATTAGATGGAAATAAAACAGCTCTTTTTCAACTTGATGTAGCTTATAATTCGGGCAATGATAGGGTGTTGATTGCGGTAGATGCAGCAAAAGAATATATCAAAAAGGAAGCAACTGCAATAAAATAATTGTCCACTGTCAACAGTCGCCTTTCCTAAATTATTGCCGAAAAATAATTAAAGACTGACGACTGGAGACCTGGGACTGCAGACAAAAAACAACCATGAAAACAAAGATATTTCTATTCCTCACGCTTCTATTATTCACAGCCGGAGCAAGTGCCACCATTTCCGTCACTGCACTTCGCACCGAAGGATTGAACAATCCATTGGGGATTGACACGGAACAGCCACGCTTTAGTTGGAAGTTGGAAGCCAGCACTGAGCGTGACGTGATGCAGAAATCGTATCAAATAATCGTTGCTTCGTCGGAAAAGAACTTGGCGCAAAACAATGGCGATGTATGGAACAGCGGCAAGATTTCGTCGGAGGCTTCGCTGTGGATTTCCTATTGCGGCAGCACTCTAAAAAGCAATGCACCTTACTATTGGAAGGTAAAAGTGTGGACCAACAAAGGGGAAACGGAATGGAGTTCAGCCGCACATTGGAGCATGGGATTATTGAGCCAAAACGACTGGAAAGCGCAATGGATAGGCTTGGACAAAGCAATGCCGTGGGACAGCGAAACAACATGGAGTCGACTTTCGGCTCGTTACCTACGCAAGGAATTTTCAGCCACAAAAACCATAAAACGCGCTACGGCACATATATCTGGCTTGGGTCTTTACGAGTTGTTTATCAATGGCAAGCGCATCGGAAATCAAGTGCTCGCTCCTGCCCCAACCGATTATCGCAAAACAGTTTTATACAATACTTATGATGTTACTTCAGCATTAAAGCAGGGAAATAATGCAGTGGGCGTAACGCTTGGCAACGGTCGGTTTTATACCATGCGGCAGAACTACAAACCGTACAAAATAACCAACTTTGGTTACCCAAAACTGTATTTCAACTTGACAATAGAATACAGCGATGGCACTTCGGAAGTGGTGGGCAGCAATGCTTCGTGGAAACTTACTGCCGACGGCCCTATTCGCAGTAATAATGAATATGACGGTGAAGAATATGATGCCCGCAAGGAGTTGACGGGTTGGAATGAAGCGGGTTATGACGATTCGAAATGGATGGCGGCTGAGCGTGTGAGCATTCCTTCGGGAACATTGCAAGCGCAAATGATGCCCGGCATGAAGGTGGTGGATAAACTCATGCCCGTTTCCATAAAGCCATTGGGACAAAAATTCATTATTGATTTGGGTCAAAATATGGCGGGTTGGTTGCGGATGCATGTGCATGGTAACAAGAGTGATTCGGTGACATTGCGATTTGCCGAAACTTTGCAGAAAAGTGGTGAACTCTATACCGAAAATTTGCGCGATGCCCATGCTACCGATATTTATATATTGAAAGGAGAAACTGCGGGCGAAGATTGGTCGCCACGATTTGTGTACCATGGTTTCCGGTATGTGGAAGTGAGCGGATTGAAATATGCTCCTGTCGTTAGCGATTTTGTGGGCGAAGTGGTGAACGACGAGATGGAAAATCTGGGCAGTTTCACTTCTTCCAATGACGTTTTGAATCAGGTTTTGAAAAATGCATGGTGGGGAATTCGCAGTAATTACAAGGGAATGCCAGTGGACTGTCCGCAGCGAAATGAGCGCCAACCTTGGCTCGGCGACCGTTCTATGGGTTGCTGGGGCGAGAGTTTTATGTTCGACAACAATGCTTTGTATGCCAAATGGGGCAATGACATTCGTGAAGCGCAACGTGAGGATGGATGCCTGCCCGATGTGGCGCCCGCTTATTGGAATTATTTTAGCGACAATGTCACCTGGCCATCCACGCTGCCCATGTTGTGCGACATGACTTACACGCAGTTTGGCAATAAAAAGCCGATAGAAGATAATTATGCAACGATAAAAAAATGGCTCAATCATATCCGAAAGGAATATATGACAGCTGAATACATTGTGACGCGTGACGAATATGGCGACTGGTGTGTGCCGCCCGAAAGTCTGGAATTGATTCACAGTCGCGACCCGAAACGACAAACTGATGGTGCGCTAATTTCCACCGCTTACTATTATAAAATGTTGCAACTGATGACTCGTTTTGCCAATGTGCAAGGGCTGAAAAACGATGCGGTTGAATTCTCGTCATTGGCACAAAAAATAAGCGACGGTTTCAACAAGAAGTTCTTCCGTACCGATTCGCTTTTTTATGGCAACAATACCGCAACTTCCAACTTGCTACCGTTAGCATTTGGCATGGTTCCGAAACAATACCTGGATACGGTTTGCAAACAAATTATCAAAACCGTGGTGGCTGGCAACACGCCACAAATCACCACAGGCATGATTGGTACGCAATGGTTGATGCGCGAACTAAGCAAAATGGGACGTGCGGATGTGGCTTTTGCACTGGCAACGAACGACAAATATCCGTCGTGGGGATACATGGCGGCCAATGGGGCAACCACTATTTGGGAACTTTGGAACGGCAACACGGCCAGTCCGAAAATGAATTCGGGCAACCATGTGATGTTGTTGGGCGACCTGATTCCGTGGGCTTACGAGAACTTGGCGGGTATAAAATCGAGCTACGAGAGTGCGGCTTTCAAACACATTATTCTGAAACCAAATTTTGAAATCCCCGACCTGGAAACTATCGATGCGTCGTACATTACGCCTTACGGCAAAGTGGTGAGCAAGTGGAAAAAAACGTTGATGCATCTCGATTGGGAAGTTTCGATTCCTGCCAATACCACTGCGGAAGTGCATTTACCAAACGGAAAAATTCAGAACATCGGTTCTGGAAATTATACCTTCAGCGTAGAACTTCCGCAGAAAAAAGGCATTGTGACCAATGAATTTTTGTATGAAAAAGCCGACTTTCCGCAATGCCATTCGGCCACAATTGCCGAGGCAACTAATGGTGATTTGGTAACTGCGTTTTTTGGTGGAACGCGCGAAGGACATCCTGATGTTTGCATCTATGTTTGTCGCAAAGAAAAAGGCAGCAATAAGTGGACTAAACCAGCTTTGGCAGCTGATGGCATACTAAGTCCGACGCTGCGCAAAGCCTGTTACAATCCGGTATTGTACCAACAACCGAATGGAGCTTTTTACTTGTTTTATAAAATTGGAAACAAGGTTTCGGACTGGACGGGTTATCTGAGAACGAGCGATGATGGCGGCAAAACCTGGGGCAAAGCACAGCAATTGCCCGAAGGTTATTTGGGACCGATAAAGAATAAAATAGTGGATGTGGATGGAAAATCCATAGCGCCATCGAGCACGGAAGGTGATGGCTGGAAAGTGCATTTTGAGATAGCCGAAGAGGGCGGGCGAAAGATTCATAAAGTGGGGCCAATAGCTGCTTCGGAAGTTATACCCACGCAGCTGCAAGGAAATGCAAGCACCGATATTGAAGGTGGCGACAATAACGTAAAAAATGTGGTGCAAGCCATTCAGCCAAGCATTTTGGTGCACAAAGATGGTCGGTTACAGATACTTTGTCGCACTCGCAACGGTAAAATTGCCACCGCGTGGAGCTCCGACAAAGGTGAAACATGGACGCCACTTACGCTTACGTCATTGCCAAACAATAACTCGGGAACGGATGCCGTGACCTTGCAGGATGGCAGATTTGCCCTAATTTACAATGCCGTGGAAACGCCCAAAGGTGAAAAGAAAGGGCCACGCACGCCATTAAACATAGCGGTTTCCAAAGACGGCATCAACTGGGAAATGAAAATGGTACTGGAAGATTCTCCCATTTCGCAGTATTCCTACCCGAGCATTATCCAAGGAAAAGACGGGCGGATTCATGTGGTGTATACGTGGAGACGGCAGCGGGTGAAGTATATGGAAGTGAAGTTGTAGAAGTAATAAAACAACTTTTCCAAAGTTTTGAACTTTGGAAAAGTTGCGCCATAAGGTTTTATTCCTTTCTCAAATATCCAACATACCTACATATTTCTCCTGCGTTGGTTACTCCTTCTATCACGATAGAATAATCGGATTTTTTGTCGGCGGTAAAGAATTTCACATGCGCCGTTCCTGTGCTGTCGGTGCTAATTTTTGGATTCCAATAAATGGTAGTTCGCAAATCGTAATGCGTATTCATCTTCACACTGTCAACATTGTATTTTGGCATATAAAATTCCGCAGGTTTCTGGTAGCCCATTGGAGAAACGGTTATCAAGCTGATTGGAGTTTCTGCTTTAAGAATAACTCCTTTTTTCAATGCTATTGCTATTACTCCATTGCCACCTCGTGAGCCAAATATAGCTGCATTTGCACCTTTGAATACCGAAATTGATTCTACATCATTGGTAGTAAGATACGAAATTTCTTCGATGCCTTGCGTTTCTATCTCGTCTATCAAAAACATTGGATTGCCACTACTACCACGGATTGACACCTGATCGCCACTGACTTGTATGCCGGGCATCATCATGAGGACATCTAAAATGCTCATACCTGGGAATCCTTCCAGCCTTTGTGCATCAAACTTTGTATCTTCCATTCCGGAATAATAATGAGTGTCTTCATCTTTATTTATTTTGGCAGCACTCACCACTACTTCACTCAGATTGATGGCTCTTAAGCCGCCTTCGGTATAATACTTCTCCTTACTTTGTTGTAAAAAATCAGTCATTACTTTTTGATTTTCTTGCTGTTTTGCAGGACATAAAACCGTTGATTTTGGGAATTCATCTACATCGGATATTATTTCAACATCTCCAAAGGTCTTACTTTTTTTTGCTTTGAGAATAAAAGAAGTACTGTCAGGAAACTCAAGTCCATCAATCAAATAACGACCGACAGAATCGGTCTGTGACAATTTTATCATCGACTTATAAGGAGAAAACATGATGATACTGCATTTTTTTGACGGCTTATTGAAAAGGTTTATCACCTTGCCCGAAAGTGCCTGACCTGCTTCCATATAATAGGTTGGCTGTTTGTATTTAGCTTTCAAAACATCTGCCAAATTAAATCGTCGCCAACCTTGCGTCAACATTAGTATATCTAATTTTTCACGACTTAAAATCGACTGATCCATAAAATAACTGCCTGGATCTTCTACATAGCCTTTTATATCTGAGCACAATAGCAAATTACTGTAAATGTTATCAGCCAGCGAATCTAATTTGACCGTGGATTTGTCGGTAACACTCATGGAGAAATTTCCAATGGATGATTGGGCAAGTAAAGAATCAATTTTCAGCGTTAAATTTACAGGCTCACGACTTCCATAAATTGATTTGTCAGCTTGAATGGAAATGGTTGGCGAAATTGCTTTTGGCACAAAACAAAGTCGCTCACTATAGATATTGTACAGCGAATCGACAACAGAAATGGAAATGATACCAGCCGGCAGTAGCGACTCCGAAATCTGGCCTTCAGCATTTGTGAGTGGAAGCATGGCCAGCATTTTGCCACGCGAGTGAATGAGCAAGTAAAATGCAGCGTTCTGTTTTTGTGTGGTATTTGAAAATTCGTATAAAATCTTTCCTTTATTGTAAGCCACTTGTAAAGCAATGCCTTCGGGCTGGGCAAGCGGCAAATTAAACCTTTTTTCGATGCCATTATTGGTTTTTACAAGGGCGTAATAGTTAACTCCAGAATCGGTTTTTAGGGAAAATTTACCCATTCCTTTGTGAAGCGACGTAAACTCTGTTATTTCTTCATTCTTATCTGAAAATAGTTTACCAGAAATATCCACCGATAAACCATCTTTACCAATTGCCTTAAAAGCAACCATTTGAAGGGTGTTTCTAATCAAATTGCCACCTTCGGGAAAAAATTGCAAATCAAAATCTGTACGGGATGCTGGCGGGAAAAACCGCTTGTTGTACTTCAAATTCGTTTCTGAAATAGTTGCATCAATAACTCTTACTATCGAATCGTTAGTGGCAACGGCTAGTGGCCAAGTAATTTTTCCTTCTTTGTTTGTTGTTATTGATACTTTCTTTTTATTATCGTTGCTCCAATTTTGATTTACAACAACCGTTTTGCCAACAATTGGTTTTTTTACGGCGTCAAAAAAATGTATGGTTGCGTAAATCGCAGTTTTTGTGGTGTCATAGCTAATTTGGCTGGATACAAAGTCATCTATTGGGTTGCCAATGAAAATACTCTTGCTGTAAAAAAAGTCTGTGGCTGCATTTTGCATCCAAAAAGTGTAAGCGCGTAAAGTATAATTTCCAACCGGAATTTCTGGTTTCAACTTGATATGTCCGGCAAAACCGAGAGAATCTTTTTTGATTTTTACTCTTTCAACAACCGTATTGGCCTTGTCGATTAATTCAACATAAAGGAACTGACTTAAAGTTTTGGGAATGTGCGTGGTGGCATTTACCACGTAACCTTTGAACCAAATGTCTTCTCCTGCACTATAATATGGTTTGTCCGTTTGAAGGTATGCTTTTTCTTGCAATGTGCTTGCCTGTTGATGTGTAAATCGCTTGGCAATGAGTTGGGTGTAAGTTGGGGCTTTTTTGTTTTGAGAATAAGAAGAAATTGATATTGAGAAAAACAGGAATAGAAAAAAGGGTTTAAAAATGAGTTTCATGTTTTTATTAGTAAAAGGGTAAATTTCGGAGTTAATAATACTTTCAATATCAAATTAAATTCGTTGCAAAGCTATGAAAAAGAGTCGGTTTTACAGACCACTATTAGAGTAAATTAATAAAAAGCTATAGTTTATAAAAGAAAAGCCGCAAGGATTTTAGTCTCGCGGCTTTTAGTTTTCTTCATACAGCTTTTCCAAAGTTCAGAACTTTGGAAAAGCTGTATGTTGTAATATCAATAAATTTGTTCTCCCAAAGCAATTTTGAGTTTCAACAAATTCACGGAATAGTCAATTTTAGTTTTTAGCAACACTAGTTTACTTTCCGCCACGGCAGTAAAGCTGTCCAGCAAATCGAGATTGGTGATTACACCTGCCTGAAAACTGGTTTCGGCAAGTGCGTAGGCTTGTTGTGCTTGAGAAAGTTGCAATTCCGACTGGGCCACTTTTTTCAAAGTTGACTCCGCATTTGCTTTACTTTCCACCACTTCATTGGTTATGTTTCGGCGTGCCAATTCGGTTTCCTGATGGTTTCCTTCGATATCGGCATTGGCCTGAATTTTAATGTGTTTTGACCGATTGGCATCAAAAATAGGTACTTTCAAACCTACCCCAATGGCAAAGTTCAACTTGCCAACATCCTGAAATTCTGAATTCAAATACCCATTTTTATAACCTCCCGAAGCGAAAGCATTCAATGACGGATTATTTTGAACTTTTATAACATTTAAGCGCGATTGTAAAATAGCATCTTTCTGAAGTGCCATTTTAATTTCATTTCTGTTAGCAAAAGCCGTATTGCAAAGCGAATCAACCGACGGAATTAGTTTTTCTGTAAACAATTCATTTTTAAGCAGAAGGCGATTGTCTTGTGGTTTACCAAGAAACGAATTCAACTGACCGTTTTGAATTTTTAAAGCAGTAAGAATATCTGTTTTCTGGTTTTCGATGGCAGAAATACGAACTTTGGTAGTCAGAATTTCATATTTCGTTGCAGAACCGGTGTTGGCCTTTTTTTCAACGAAATTCAAATGTTCGTTCAGCGTTCTCAACTGTTCATTTTTGATATTTACAGCTTCCTGCAAAAAAGTGATGGAATAGAAATTACCCACCAAAGCCATTGATAAACGTTGTTTTAGTTGAGTGACAGACAACTTTGTCATTTCTCTACTTTGCTCATCAAAAGCTACATTTTTATTAGTCCGTCCAAAATCATAGACGTTTTGATTCACCGAAAATGCAGCCGAATAAATATCTGGTGGTGATAATGGTACTTTGTTTCCATTAAAAGTAATAGTAGGAGCTGGACCAATGAGAGTGAATGATGTGGCAAAATTCACATCGGGCAAATACGCCGTTTTGGTAAGGTCAATCTTTGCATTGGCCGATTCAATTTCCTTTTCTGCCTTTTTGAGCGCCGGATAATTATTGATTACCGAAGTCATTACTTCAGACAAACTCAACGAGTCACCCACAGTTTTTGTTACGGCATTTTGCCCTTGAACCATTGCCAGTGGCAACAATAAAAGACCGATACTAAGTTTATATATTAATTTCATATTTATAATTTAGCCCCCAAACCCCCGAAATGGGGGCTTAAAGAGTGAGTATTTATTTTATTTATTAAGTGATACCTCAATAATTGGGGTATTTAAGTCCCCCTTCGGGGGATTTAGGGGGCTTTTCTTTTTCGATCTCAAAAACAAAATAGGTATAACGCCTATCAACGAAATGCCGGCAGCAATCAGAAAATCATCGTCAACACCCTGAATAAATGCTTGTGAACTTACATTTGCCATCACCAAACTTTGTGCTTGTTTGAGTGCCGTTGCCAACGAGCCGCCACCATGTTGCTGAATATAATAAGCCATATTATGCGTTGCACTCTGAAATGCTTGAGAACCTGCCTGAACAGAGCCACCGTACATTTGAGCGTGATAGTTTACCCTGGTTGTCAACACAGTGCTTAACAATGCCACACCAAGGCTTCCGCCAATTTGACGAACGGTATTGGTAATACCTGAAGCTTGCGCCATCTTTTCGCGCGGAATGGTCATCAACGACAATGTGCTTAATGGCGTGTAAACCATTCCCATGGCAAAACCTCTCAAGTAAAGCGAGGTCATTACTAAATCACGTTCTGAGAGAAATGACAATTTGGAATTGAGAAAAAAGCTGAACACCAACAAGCCAATCCCAACAAATATAGGTGTTTTTGGACTTACCTTGTCTGAAAACCATCCCGAGAGCGGCGACATAAATCCCTGTAGAATACCGACCGGTAAAAATACTGCTCCCGACTGTAAAGCCGTGTAACCCATGGAATTCTGCAAATAGAGCGGCAACAGAAACGTGCTTCCAAACATGCCAATACCAAATATCAACATCACTACATTGCTCATTCCAAAGTTCCTGTCCATTAATAACCTCAAATCTATCAGCGGATGTTCCGTGTTCAATTCATGCGTTAGAAAAACCGCCAAGGCTACTCCCGAAATGGCAAAGCAAACCAAAATGTATGGCGCTGACCATCCTGCAGAATTGGTTTGTGCATTTCCTTCGGATAAGGCAAAAAGCAATAACGGCAAGAAAGTTACCACCGATATAAAGCCTACATAATCGAATTTACGAGCGTTAGGATTTACAAATTCTCGTTGTATAACAATTGTGAATACCAAAGCTGCAATACCCACCGGAATGTTTACATCAAATATCAATTGCCATGAAAAATTATCGACCAGATAACCACCAATTAGTGGCCCAAACGACACCGAAGCCGCAGCCGCAATGGCCCAAAATCCCACCGCCATTCCACGCTGACGGGTCGGAAACTCACGGATAATAATGGCCATACCCAATGGTTGAATCAATCCGGCACCCAATCCTTGAATGATACGCGAAATTATCAACGAACTTTCGTCATTTGACAAACCACACAATAACGAACCCAGCGTGAAAAGTAACAAACCCCAGAAATAGATGCGTTTATAGCCAAACTTATCTGCCAGCCAACCCGAAGTGGGCAACATGACAGCCATGGAAAGCATATAAGCGGTAATCACCCATTGAATGGTGCTCAAACCAACGCCAAAGGACGACATAATTTTGGGCAAACTCACATTTACAATCGTACTATCCAGCACGGCCATAAATGTACCCAACATCACATTGGCCAACACAAACCACTTGTAATAAGGACTTTTGGGGTGATAATGCGAGTCCGAATTACGAAGCTTTCTGCGTATTTTATGAGAAGCTGATATTTTCCTCATTATTCTCTAATAATTTTAACCACAGCCGACATGCCCGTCAAGATATTGAACTTCGACAATTTTTGACCATCTTCCGTACCGTCAATCGAGATTTTAATGGCCACACGTTGCGTCACTTTGGTGAAGTTACCCGAAGCATTATTTTGTGGAATAAGCGAAAACTGAGATGCTGTACTTGATGACAAAGTAAATATTTTACCCACAAAAGTCACATCAGGATATGCATCAAGTGTAAATTTTGCTTTTTGTCCGTTGTGCAATTCACCCATTTTGGTTTCTTCGAGATACACAAGAATCCAGAACTTTGAGTTGTTATTTACGGTATAAATTGACTGCCCTGGCTGTGCAATATCTCCCGGTAGCAACCAACGTTTTGCTATCACACCGTCAACTGGTGCGTACAATTTGGTGTTGTTCAGTTGTGTAGAAATCACGCCAATTTGAGCTTGTGCTCCCGCCACGGCTGTTTCGGCACTTTTAATCTGAGTTTTAGAAACCAACAATTGCGCTTGTGCAGCATCCAGCTGAGCTTGTGCAGTTTCCTGCGCTTTTTTCACGTGGTCATAGGTTTCTTTGGTAGTTACGCCACCCGCGAATTGAGCTTTTGAGCGATCCAAATCTTCCTTCGCTTTCTCCACTGCAATTTGAAGCACCTTGATGTTTTTTTCATCAAATTTATATTTGGCTTCAGTTTGTTCTTTTGTTGCTTCAGTCTGAAATTTTGTTGAAATTACCTGTTTTTTTTGTGCCAATAAATCAGTGCTATCCAGCTCGGCCAGCAATTGTCCTTTTTTTACCGAATCACCTTCTTGCACATAAAGTTGACTGATGCGTCCCATAATTTTTGGACTCACCGAAACCACATCTGACGCCACCAATGCATCATCCGTTTTTATAAAACTTGTATAATCTTTGTACCAATAAAACCCAATTGCGAGTACTATTAAAATGGTTACCGATAGTGGAATGTAAATCTTTAAATCTTTTTTCTTCTCGTTCATATTTGTTATTTTATTTGTTATTTATACCTTTGAATTATGTCAATTATTATTTTTCTTTGCAACTATCAGTACTGTTACAACTTGATGGTTCAACCACCACCGTCATCAATATATCTTTTACCTGCTGTGTAGCCACCGAAAGCGTACTAAGTCTTTCCGCATCCAATTTTTCCAGTTTCAAACGTAGCTCCTGACTAATTTCTTGTTTGATGCTGCAAAAATCAGTCAATCCCTTTTCTGTAATCTTCACATTCACAATTCGGCGGTCTTTGGGGTCGAAAAGTCGTTCTACCATTTCTTCGGCAATCAACTTATCCACCAAGCTGGTTACATGGGACTTGGGCATAGACAATCGACAACCAATTTCCGTCATCGACAAAGTGTCGTGACGCGTGAGAACACCCAGCACATAGAGCGACCCTGGATTTAGATTCGTTTTGGAACGAATGGACTTTGTGAAAGTTTTGGAAAGCAATGGATGAATGGAAATCAAATTCTCAATGACCGAATCAATCGAGACATTATCATTTTCTATCATATTTTCTTTTGTGTAATAGTTACGTTTGCTAATTGGTTACAAAAGTAGAACTATTATTTTAATTAAACTATTATATTAGCGTTAATTAACAGCAAGAAGTTTGTTTTTAATCATTAATGAAGACGAATGATATTGTCTTATTATCAACAATGTAAGATCTGTTTTTCTGGTTCTTAATAAATACCGTATATTTGTACTCAGAAATGGCCAATAAATAGGGCTTTCAAAAACAAATCCAATTAATTCATTCATCGTCAGAAATGGCATAAAAAAACAAGAATATGTATCTAGCATTTAAACAATACCACTCACTTATAGCATTTTTACTATTGGCAGTTCTTTTATTTGTAATCGTTTTCACCGCATACAGATGGCTGAGTAAGAAGCCGTTTTCTAAATCCAACATTATTTTTGCACAAGTGGGTATGGCTGTAACGCACCTACAGTTTTTAATTGGAGCAATACTGTATTATTTATCGCCGCTTGGAATGAGCAACTTTTCGAGTGCGGCCATGAAGAATTCAACATCTCGACTGTATATTTTAGAACATCCATTCATGATGATTATTGGCGTTGTGCTTGTTACAATCGGTTTCATGAAAGCAAAAAGAGTTAGCAATGATAATCGTAAATACAAAACCATTGTAATATACTATTCACTTGGTTTACTGATTATTCTTTCTAGAATTCCTTGGTCTACCTGGTCATAAAAACAAATCACATTCAATTATGTCACATCAAAACGCATCGGTAAAATCTATTCTTTTTGCCTTATTGGCCAACCTTGGCATCGCCATTACCAAGACTGTAGCAGCAATAATAACCGGCTCGGGTGCCATGTTGGCGGAATCCATTCACTCTTTTGCCGATTGTTTCAATCAAGGATTATTGTTTTGGGGATTGAGTGCCACCAAGAAAACGCCTGACGGAAAACATCCCCTCGGTCACGGAAAGGAAATCTTTTTCTGGTCGTTTATCGTTGCGCTCATTCTTTTCAGCATGGGTGGAATGTTCTCTATTTACGAGGGAATTCATAAAATCAGTTTGAACGAAGAACTGAAAAGTCCGCTATTGGCCATTGCAGTATTGTCTGTGAGCATGTTGCTCGAAGGTGCTTCATTGTATGGTTGTGTTGTACAAATAAACAAACTGAAAGGCAAGTCAAGTCTATGGGCGTGGTTCAAAAGCAGTAGCCAAAGTGAGTTGATAGTGGTGCTGGGCGAAGATACTGCAGCACTTTTCGGGTTGAGTTTTGCGCTCATTTCCATCGTGTTGGCGATGGTAACTGGCAACCCAGTATTTGATGCCATTGGTAGCATTGGCATTGGCGTTTTGCTGATTGTGGTATCAATATTTTTGGCGGTAAAAGTGAAAAGTTTGTTGATAGGGCAAAGTGCTGATGCTGCCACTACCGCACAAATTAGAAACTTGCTCGAAGCCCGACCAGAAGTGGCCGAAGTTCTGAACCTCATCACCATTCAATTGGGTCCGCAAATAATGGTGGCCGTAAAAACAAAAATGGCAACCGTTGATACTGTGGAACAATTGATTGCAAATATAAATACTTGCGAAGTGGAACTAAAAAAAGCCATTCCTGCTGTTCAGTGGAGTTTCTTTGAGCCTGATGTGGTGAATTAATATTTAAAAGTAGATGCAAAAGATGCATCACTACAATTGGAATAGAACAAATTCTCTAAACTCCTTTTAAATCTCATTTTCCGATTTCATATCTTGATTATTCAGATTTTTGTCAACAACTTACTATTAAAATACTCACCTACTTTTCAAAATTTACAGTATCTTTAGCCTCTCAAAAATAACCCTACGTAAGGCAATTTAAAATGCCTGAAAACAAATACTTAGCATGAATTCTTTCGTTCACCTTCACGTTCACTCTCATTATTCGGTGCTGGATGGCATGTCCACCATTCCCGGCTTGATAGACAAAGCTTCCAAAAATGGCATGAACTCCATTGCAC
>JBAXAD010000039.1:0-21876 GCA_037142715.1 Paludibacter sp.
ACCATTATTAGGAAAAAAAATACTTATTACCGCAGGCCCAACATACGAAAAGATAGATCCAGTACGTTTTGTAGGAAACTATTCGAGTGGAAAAATGGGTTTTGCTTTGGCGGAGGTTTGTGCCAGTAAAGGTGCCGATGTTTGTTTAATTGCCGGCCCAGTACAATTAAATACCAAGCATCCCAATATAGAACGTATTGATGTTACTTCGGCAGCCCATATGTATGAAGCTGTAATGAACCGTTTTTACGGTATGGATGGAGCTGTATTGTGTGCGGCCGTGGCCGATTTTACACCAATAGAACCCGCATTGGCAAAATTAAAACGTGAAAAGGAAAACTTGTTACTCGAATTAAAACCAACACAAGATATAGCCGCTGCAGTGGGCGAAATGAAAATGGAAAATCAATTTTTGGTAGGTTTTGCATTAGAAACGAATAATGAAGAAGCCAATGCAATAGGGAAAATGAAACGTAAAAACTTTGATTTCATAGTTTTAAACTCCTTACAGGATGCACAAGCAGGTTTTGGATTTGAGACCAATAAAATTAGCATTCTACATCGCACTGGATCCAAAATGCATTTTGAATTGAAAAACAAAAGCGATGTAGCTGAGGATATTGTGGCTGAAATTATAAAATTTGAAGATTCGAAAGTTTGAAGGTTGTTTCACATTTAATTGATTAACTGATAATTGAAATGAAATATAAAATATTATTGTCTTTGTATTTACTTTTTGTAATTACTTTTATTCAAGCCCAGGAGTTAAATTGTACCGTTCAAATTAATTCTGAACAAGTACAGGGTACCAACAAAGCTGTTTTCAATACACTTCAAAAGTCCATTACCGAGTTTGTGAACAACCGAAAATGGACTGAAATGACTTATGCCAATAGTGAACGAATAGAATGTACTATGAATATTATTGTCAAAAAGGTAGAAGCAGATGCATTTACTTCGGAAATTCAAATACAATCGCGCCGAACTATTTATAATACAACCTATTACAGCCCACTTTTTAATTTCAAGGACAATAGCTTTACTTTCAATTACAAAGAATTTGATCAATTGGAAATGAATGAAAATACAATAACTTCCAATTTAACGGCGGTTATTGCATATTATGCATATATAATTATTGGTTATGATATGGATTCTTTTACGAGACTGGGTGGAACACCAGCATTCCAAGCAGCAGAGAGTATTGTGAATGCTGCCCAAGGTGCCGATTTGGCTGGTTGGAAAGCTTTTGAAAATACCCGAAACCGCTATGCTTTAGTAAATAACCTAATGGATGAAGCATTTAAAAAATACAGAAATTTCTTCTATGAATACCATCGGTTGGGACTTGATGAAATGACAACTAACGCTACCAATGCCAGGGCTCGAATTGCAGCAGGATTACCATTGCTGCGCGAAGCAAATCGGGCAAGGCCTTCAGCAATAGTCATTTCGTCTTTTCTGGACGCGAAAAACGATGAGTTAATCAATATCTTTTCAAAAGCATCTACAAAAGAGAAAACTGATTTCGTGCAGATTCTTTCGGATGTAAATCCAACACAAACAGCTAGATATGAGTCTGTTTTGAAATAAAGGAAAACGACCCCTAACCCCTAAATGGGAATTATGCAAGTCTTGAATAAAATAAACTGTGACTATTTATTGAAAACTACAATTTACTTTTTTATTATCAAGTTTAATCTTACATTTCTGAATAAGGCATTAACAACTAATAACTATCAACTGTCAATTATCAACTGTCAACTAAAAACAAATGCTCAAATCTCTATATATTTCAAACTACGCCTTAATCTCAGAATTGAATATTGATTTTGAAACTGGTTTGTCAGTTATTACCGGTGAAACAGGTGCTGGAAAATCAATAATTTTGGGTGCTTTGTCACTTATTTTGGGACAAAGAGCCGACAATAAATCAATTAAAATCGATGCTGACAAATGTGTGATTGAAGCTGAATTTGATATTTCTAACTATCGTCATTTGGATAGTTTTTTTGTGAAAAATGACTTGGACAACGAAAGTACCCGTTGTATAATCCGTAGGGAATTGACAAATTCTGGTAAGTCACGTGCCTTTATTAACGATAGTCCTGTGGGGCTAAATATAATACGTGACCTAAGTAACCGACTGATTGACATACACTCACAACACGAAAACTTGTTGCTTTCCAACGATGTATACCAATTGGAAGTGGTGGATACTATTGCGCAAAATTCAATTGCATTATCTACTTACAGTCAAACTTACCTACAATGGCGCAACTGGCAAGCGGAACTAAAACTATTGCAGAAAACTGCAGAAAAACAAGCAGCCGATATTGATTATATTCAGTTTCAATTTCAACAACTTACCGATGCCAATTTGATTGATAATGAGCAAAATGACTTGGAATTGGAACAGGAAACTTTGAGCCATGCCGAAGAAATAAAATTGGAATTGCAAAAAGCAAATCAGCTTTTGGTAGAAGAAAATATGTCGCTGTCATTGCTTAAAGAAGCAATTTTGGCATTTTCGAAGGTGAAAAGTTTTATTCCCGAGGGGGACAACTGGTTGGAACGAATGCAATCGGCTCACATCGAATTGAAAGACATTACTGCCGAAATGAATGCTTTTGAGGAGCGACTGGAATTTAATCCAACGCGACTGAATTGGGTACAGAACAGATTGAGTGAGCTATTTACCTTGCAGAAAAAATACAAAGTAACCTCCGTAGCTGAACTGATTGCTATAAGAAATAACTTTGATGCTCAACTTCAGCGAATTGATTCATTTGATGAAGAATTGGATGCGTTAAAGGCAAAAATCGATGTTGTTTTTGAACAAGTACAGGCTGATTCACTGCTACTTACTGAAAGTAGAATGAAAGCATGTCAACCTATCGAAACGCATTTGATAGAGCAACTAACCATGCTGGGAATGCTGAACATCCAGTTTCAGGTGGCAATTTCAAAATTAGCAGATTTTACCGAAAACGGAAACGATGAAGTTCAATTTCTTTTCTCAGCTAATAAAAACCGTCCCGTGCAGCCTGTCACTCAAATAGCTTCGGGTGGTGAGGTGTCACGTTTGATGCTGTCTATCAAGTCATTGGTGGCACACAAAGCTGATTTACCCACCATTATTTTTGACGAAATCGATACAGGCGTTTCTGGGGAAATTGCCCACAAAATGGGTGACATTATGCAAAATATGAGTGCTGATATGCAGGTGATTACCATTACACACCTTCCACAAATTGCCGCCAAAGGCGCACAACATTACCGTGTTTACAAAGATGAAAGTGGGGCACAAACACAAACCCATATTCAACGATTGAGTGCAGAAGAGCGAGTTACAGAACTAGCTCAGATGCTGAGCGGAAAAATTGTAACAGATGCTGCTTTGCGAAATGCAAAAGAATTGCTTACAAATTCCTGAGAATTTTTTTTAATCATGAATTTTCACCTTAGTTTCATCTCTAGATTTTCACAAATTCTTCAAATGAAATTTAAACTCTTTATATTTACTAAATGTTTGTGGTGCAAACGTTTGCACCAACTTATTGATATATACCCACCATTTTAAACAATATATTTCTATTTATTAATAGCTTTGTATGCTCATAATAGATAGAAAAATGAATACTCCCAAAATCACATACTTTTCAAGGATTCCAAATAAATTTATTTTAGTTGCTTTTATTGTTGAAAATACCTTATTATCAGGCAATTTGAAATCTCAAGTTTCGAACTTACCAGTTTGCAAACTAAAAGATGAAACTACTGGAAACATTCAAGAGTTTTCATCAAATAGTGTTTTTGAATATACTTCTTCTCAAAAACCGACAATAAAGCCTATTTCCATTCAAAATGTAGAGAATACTCACACCAAAAAGAATTACGATTATTCAGTTTCAGAAAGTAAGCGAGGTAATGATAAAATTCAAAGTAAAATGGATTTTTATAACATCACTTCGAAATTTAGCAACAATAAAGAATATCAAAGTTCTGCGAATTTCAACCAAGCTGTTTTTGCTTCAAAAACAAATTCTTCTTCAACAAATACTGAGCAACAAATACCTTTTCAGGAATTAAATAAAACTGATAATCAGCAAACTATGCAAAAGTCAGGTCCATCTGGAAACCCTGGTGACCCTGGCATTATTCCTGTTGGCGATGGAACGCTTTTGCTTTTACTTGCGCTTGGATGCTATACAATCATTAAATTTAAAAACCTCTAAATAATTACGTTTATGAAAAAAATAATTTTACTTGGAATTTTTGCGATTCTTGTGCAAAGTATGTTTGCATGGAGTACCCCTCAATGTAGGAATTATAACGGTGGTTCGCCCGAGCAACCTGGAACTATTTACCTAGGAGATAATGGAACTTTTGGTTGCGATGCTTGGGGATCAGTAGATGGTCAGTGGTCAGATTGGAAAATTGTAATTCACACTAGCTCAGATGTTTCAAATGGTACATATGGATCTCAGAGTACAACACAAAATATTACGCACATGGCTGGTACTTCACCAAGATTTACATCAACAGGAACGTGGTATTGGGGAATTCAGGTTCATTATGGAAGTGCTGGTTATGATTGGTATTGCCAAAACAATACTAGTTATTATAATATGTGGGGAACTCCAACATCAAATTTAACGGTTACAGTTACTGCTCTATCAAATCCTACTTCTCAAGGTGCTACTGCATTCTCAAGTTCTCAAATAAATTTAAGTTGGGTTCTTTGGAATACTAAAAATGTTATGGTTGTTAGAAGATTAACTTCTGCTTCTGCTTCGACAACACCTTCACAAGGTACAACTTATACTGTAGGTTCTGGTGCACCTCAACTTGGCACAGGTACAGTAGTTTATAATGGGGGAGGAACAAGTTTTAGTGATACTGGTTTAACTCCAGGAACTGGATATACTTATACTTTTTATACCGAAAATTGGAGTTATTATAGTGCTGGGGTGACAACGACTGCAACTACTACTTCCACTTCTACTGCTACCGATTATTTTAGAAGTAAAGCTTCAGGTAATTGGGGAGATATTGCAACTTGGGAATCATCCCCAAATAATTCAACTTGGATTAATGCTACTTTAGTACCAGATGCTTCTGCTGCGTCAACTACAATTTTAAACACACATACTGTAACTCTTGCTGCAACTGCTGCCGCAAAATCCATAACTGTTGCTACGGGTGGTACTTTAGACTGTGCAAGTTATACTTTAACCATTGCTACTGGAAGTACGCTGACACTGACAAATGGTGCTACATTTACAGCAGGTACAGGTACCGTAGCGTTTGCTGGTTCGGGTTCTATTACAGGAACAATAGTTTTCAATAATGTTTCTATCGGTGGTGGCGTGAACTTTGGTTCAGCTTCAACAATAAATGGAACATTAACTGTAAATGCCAATGGGTCTGCAATAACTAATGGCCCAACTTATGGAGCAAGCTCAAAGCTTGATTTTGCAACTGGAGGTTCATATTCAATAGATGGTACTACAGCATTATGGGTGGCTGGAAGTACTATCGGCAAAGGTGTTCCAAAAGATGTAACTATTTCTACTACAACTCCTTTAAATATCTATGCAGCTAGGGACGTAACTGGAAATTTAAATTTATCTTCAGGAAAAACAATAGTTCAAGGAAATAATGCATTCATTGTACAGGGAAATTTTGATAATTATGGAACATATTCTTTTGTTTCAGATGGAGCAAGTAGGTTAGTTGTAAATGGGGATTTTAAAAATGAGACTGGTGCCACAACCACTTTATCTGCAGCAAGTGGTGGTGATTTGGAAATTAAAGGAAATTTGAACGATAATGGCACTTTCAATGCTAATAATCGTGCCATTTTCTTTACAGGTGGTAATACTCAAGTAATACAAGGAACTGGTGTTTTTGATATTTCTTATGTCAGGATTAATAAAACTGGAGGAAGTGTACAATTAGCAACCGATTTGACTTGTGCTGGCCCTGGTGGTGGAAACGCAATGGAAATTGATGGTGTTACTAGCATACTTGATTTGAATGGTCATACACTTTATTTGGGTCAAGCTACTATTGCTTCTACATATAATAATGGCATTGCAACTCCAGGTTTTATTAAAGGTAGTTCCACTTCAAATATTTCCATCTTAGGTACAGGAGCTTTGGGAACAATCAATTTTTATACAGGTTCACAAACCCTTAATAATCTGACAGTAAATAGAACTTCAAGTGGTACATTGACCATCGGAACTGATTTGATGATTTCAGGTGCCTTAACTTCTACTGCTGGTACATTATCAATGGGAAGTGGCAAAATTCTAACACTTTCAAGTGTTTCTACAACTCCTCAAACTCAATGTGCCAATGGAACGTTTAGTCCGGCTTTGACCGTCAATTCTACTGGAGCTACTTATCAATGGTACAGCAATGGAAGTTCTAGTTATACAGGTGGTGCATTAATTGTGGGTGCTACAACAAATAGTTACACTCCAATTGTTGCAACTGGTACTAAATATTATTACTGTGCTGTTTCTGGTTTGGCAACAGCAGTTAGTAATGTTTCTGGTTTATTTACTGTAAATGCAGTTACTGCTATCAGCAGTCAATCCACAGCAACCCAAACGCAGTGTATTGGTGGAACCTTTAGCCCGATTACAGTAACAGCCACAGGAATAGGTTTGAGTTATCAATGGTACAGTAATACAATTGCTAGCAATACAGGTGGAACTTCTCTTGTTGCCGCCAATGGTGCGCAAACAAGTAGTTACACGCCTCAAGCTGGTACAGCCGGAACGCTTTACTATTATTGTATTGTAACTGGAACTTGTTCAACAGCTACTACTTCAATATCTGGAGCATTTGTTGTAAATGTAACAACCGCAATAAGTAGTCAATCCACAGCAACCCAAACGCAGTGTGTTGGTGGAAGTTTTAGTCCAATTACTGTTACAGCCGCAGGAGTAGGTTTGAATTATCAATGGTACAGTAATACAAGTGCTAGCAATACTGGTGGAACTTCATTAGTTGCAACCAATGGTGCACAGACAAGTAGTTACACACCACAATCTGGCTCGGCAGGAACGCTTTACTATTATTGTATTGTAACTGGAACTTGTTCAACAGCAACTACTTCAATATCTGGAGCATTTGTTGTAAATGTAGCAACCGCAATAAGCAGTCAATCCACAGCAACCCAAACGCAAAATATCGGTGGAAGTTTTAGTCCAATTACAGTTACAGCAATTGGTACTGGCACATTAACTTATCAATGGTACAGCAATGCCAGTAATTCTAATAGTGGTGGCGTTTCTCTAGTTGCAGCCAATGGTGCTCAAACAAGTAGTTATACACCACAAACTGGGTCTGCCGGAACTGTTTATTACTATTGTGTAGTAACAGGTACATGTTCAACTGCAACAAGTGCCGTATCTGGGGCCTTTGTGACGTTAAATGCAGTTACAGTTTCCGCGAATACCACTTCATCTGCATTGCCTTGTTCAACTTGTGATATAACGGTTACAGGTGGAACTTTAACATTGGATGCTAACTTAGATGTCAGCAATGCACTTACATTAACATCTGGAGTTATGGATTTGAATGGAAAAACACTAACTTTAGGCTCAGGCTCTTCTATTTCAACAACCAGTGGAACCATTAAAGGTGGTGGTAATTCAAGTATTTCTGTTACTGGAACTGGCGCATTGGGCACATTAAATTTCGATCAAACAACACCTGGTACATCCAACTTAATCAAGGATTTGACAATAAATAGAACTTCAGCTGGTACCGCAACAATCGGTAATGATTTGATAATAAGTAATACTTTGCAGGTAACTGCTGGAACGATTACTTCTAGCGGTGGAACTAAACTTACCTTATTGGAAGGAAGTAAAGCCACTACCGAATCAGGATCTTCATTATCAGTGGTTGATATGGTTTTCTCAAAAGGAACAAGCACTACATCGCAATTTGATAATAAAGGTGGAATTGTAGCTGTGTCGGGTAAAATTAAAGTGAAAGTAAATTTCCCTGATGATACCAAATGGCATTTTGTAAGTTTCCCATTCACTATTTCTGCTATCAAAAAGAGTGATGGAACAACAACAGCAGTTTACAATACTGATTATGGTCAACTTTGGTACGATGCAACAAAACGTGCCACTGCACAATCGGGTTGGACATCAACAAGCGAAATGCCCACAGCAGGTAAAGGATATGCATTTTGGAGTACCGGCGATTTGTATTTTGAAACTGCTACAACACCAAGTTCAGCATCATTCGGTTCAACTGCAACCCAAGCTTTGACATATACTTCGGGGGCTACGGCAAGCAATAATGGATGGAATTTCTTTGCACATCCTCTTACTGCCAATGCCAATGGTAAATTGGCTGATTTGGGAGAGTTTCGGTATGGTTATAATTTCTTAACTGATACATATAATGTTTCGACTACCATTACATCTTCCGAACAACAAAGCTTTGATGCTTACTTTGTGAAAACAGTTTCAGCAAGGACAATGAATTTTTCTACAATATCCATGCCTGCAAGTGTTCGCAATTCAGAAACTAGCACTTCAAGTACAATTGATAAAGTAACCTTGAGTTTGGTAGGAGCAACCGCTAACTATACTACTTTGGTGCGTATGCTTCCTCAATCTACAACTGCTTACGATGAATTGTATGATGCTCCATATTCCGGTGGAATGATGGCAGAAACGCCACAGATTTATTCGTTAATTGGAAGTTTGAAATGTGCAATCAATTCAGTGCCTGAACAAACCACTGTGCCAATTGGCATTCGTGTTCCTGCCACTGGAACTTATTCATTCACTTGGGATGCACAATTGACTAATTTGCCAGTAACATTATATGATAAAGGTACTGATATTGAGCCTGCAAAGAGCATCGAATTGACAGCTGCAACAACTTATAATTTTACAACTGCTGTTTTTGGTGAAATTAATAACCGTTTTTCAATTACAGTTGCTCAAAAGAATATTACTCGTTTGGACAATGGAAGTGCTGAAAATCCACTTTATGTAACCAATCAATCGGGTGGTGTTCGCTTGGATGGTCTGATAGGAACTTCTACTGTGAAACTTTATGATATGGTGGGTAAGTTATTGCTAAATAATGTAATAAGTACTTCTACAATGAATTTGAATGTGCCAATGGCTGGAATGTATTTATTGGAAGTGAATAAGAAAACCATGAAGATGGTGGTGAAATAAAAGGGTCGAAAGTCACAGGTCAAAAGTCTAAAGACTCACTTTTAATTGTTAACTCATTCTTAAAATCAATAACTAAAAAGAGGCTGTCTCGTAATGAGATAGCCTCTTTTAATATTATGTTGTGTCTGTTGAGTTAATTTGAAAACCGACTAATACCAATAAAAAAACGGGAATTAATCCCGTTTCACTTTAACTAATTTGTGTTGAATTAATCCTCATCAATCACATCAATATTCGACTCAATCTCAAAAACGGATAGTTGTCGGCGGAAAATCTCATCCAATGATATTTGGAAAGTTTCGGTATGTGCAATGCCAACAATGGCCGTTAATTTCTCCAATATAATGTGCAATAAATGGCGATTGTCCTTGGCATATATTTTTACAAACATCGAGTATTTACCCGTGGCATAATGACATTCCACCACTTCCGGGATTTTCTTCAACTCTTCCACTACTTCTTTAAACATTTTGATATCACTCAAAGTAATACCAATGTAGGCACAAGTTTGAAAACCAACTTTATAGGTATCTACCACAAATTCAGAACCTTTGATGATTCCAGTGTTACGAAGTTTTTGAATCCTTTGATGTATTGCTGCACCAGAAACATTGCATTCACGAGCCACTTCCAAAAAAGGAATACGTGCATCCTGCGAAATCAGCTGTAAAATCTTTTTGTCTAATCTGTCAATTTGATGTTGTGCCATAGTATTATTGTTCCCTAGTTTTGTCTTTATGTTTTAATTGTTCAAAATTCTATGCAAATGTATTTAATATATTTGTAATTTCGGCCTTTTTTCCAATAAAATGATAGTTATATATCAAAAAATATTCATTTTAACGGTATTTCCCTTCATCACAATCTTTCAAAACGCTCATATAGCTTTGATAACGTGATGAACTAATTAAATGACTATCAACTGCTTCTATAACTGCACAACCAGGTTCGTGAACGTGTGTACAATTGGCAAATTTGCAATTAGATGACATGGTAAATATTTCTTTGAAATAATGCCCAATTTCAGCCCTTTCCATGTCAATAGTTCCAAAACCTTTTATACCAGGAGTGTCGATAATATGCCCGCCAGCTATCAATTCAAACATTTCGGAAAAAGTGGTGGTATGCATTCCTTTGTTGTGATAGGACGAAATTTCGCCTGTTTTGGCCAATGAAAGTGGTGCTATTGCATTTATCAATGTTGATTTGCCAACACCCGAGTTTCCTGAAAAGAGTGTTGTTTTTCCTTTCAAAAAAGACATTAAATCAACAATATTAATAGATTTTTTTGCCGATACATTATAAGTTGGATATCCCAAAGTGGTGTACAGATTCACCAATCCGTCAAGGTATTCCATTTCCTCTGCGGAATAACGGTCAATTTTATTGAAAACGATACAAGCAGGAACTCGGTAAGCCTCTGCCGTTGCCAAAAAGCGGTCGATAAATACCAAGGAAGTTTCTGGATAATTGACAGTTACCAACAATGCTACCAAATCTAGATTGGCTGCCAAAATCTGGAATTGCTTGGACAGATTTGACGAACGGCGCACAATATAGTTTCGACGGTCATTTATGGCATGAATCATGGCTGTTCCATCCACGTTCTTTTCAAATTCCACATTGTCACCCACAGCAATCGGGTTGGTGCTGCGAATCTCCTTCAAGCGAAAATTACCTTTAATTTTGCACTCAAATAACTCACCTTCATCAGTTTTTACCTGATACCAACTGCCTGTGTTTTTTACAACTAAACCTTTCATGTGTTACGTGTTTCGTGTTCCAAGTTTGTGATTAAGGACTTCACTTGGTTTTGCCACGGTTGAAATGAGTTGAGATAAATAAAAAAACGTCAGCCACCTCAATTAACGAGATGACTGATGCGTTTTATTAATAGTAATCCCGAAAGCTATCGGGAGTAAATGATTAAATAGTAAATACTTAAACGGTCATAATTTCTTTTTCTTTTGCAGCAAACATGTCATCAATTCTTTTGATATACTTGTCGTGAATCTTTTGTACGCTGGTTTCTGCATCTTTTTCTTCATCTTCCGGAAGTCCTTCTTTTTGCATTTTCTTGAAATGTTCGATGGCGTCCCTGCGTGCATTACGAACGCTGATTTTGGCATCTTCACATTCTGCTTTCGATTGTTTGGCCAATTGTTTACGACGGTCTTCAGTTAGTGGAGGAATTCCCAAACGAATCGTTTCACCATTATTCATAGGTGTAATACCTACGTCTGAATTCATAATGGCCTTTTCGATGACAGAAATCAACGCTTTTTCCCAAGGTTGTATGGTAATGGTTTTTGCATCCGGAGTTGTAATGGTGGCTACACTCGAAATCGGTACATGTTGTCCATAATAGTCCACTTTTACACCGTCTAAAATACGTGGATTGGCTTTACCGGCTCGGATGTGCGCCAATGATTCGTCCAAAAATAAAAGGCAAGCTTCCATGCTATCTGCTGCATGGGTTAAATGTGGTTTTACGTCTAGCATATTTTTTAATGTTTGTTTATGTTTGAGGTCTAAAGTCAAAGGTCATTTGACTTTAGACTTTTGTCCTTTGTCTTTTAATTTCTTACCAATGTACCAATTTTTTCACCCAGCATTACCTTTTTTAGGTTGCCCACGGTGTCCATATCAAATACATAAATTGGCATATCGTTTTCTTTGCACATGGTGGTTGCAGTCAAGTCCATTACTTTCAAATTCTTATGGTAAATTTCATCGTAAGTAATTTCCGTAAACTTGGTTGCAGTTTTGTCTTTTTCTGGATCAGCAGTATATATTCCGTCCACTCTAGTGCCTTTTAGCATTACGTCTGCTTCTATTTCGATGGCACGCAATGAAGAGCCAGTATCGGTAGTAAAAAATGGATTGCCTGTTCCAGCCGATAGTATTACTACTTCGCCACGTTCAAGTGCATCAACGGCTTTTTGTTTGCTATAGAACTCGCCAATTGGTTCCATACGTATGGCAGTGAGTACGCGTGACTTTACGCCAGATGCTTGTAACGCCGAGTTCAAGGCCAAACTATTGATTACCGTTGCCAACATGCCCATTTGGTCACCCTGCACACGGTCAAAACCTTTGGAAGCACCACTTAAGCCACGAAAAATGTTTCCGCCGCCAATTACAATCCCAACCTGCACGCCAAGTGCTGCAATTTCTGCAATCTGACTTGCATATTCGCCCAAGCGTTTCTCGTCAATGCCGTATTGTTTTTCGCCCATCAACGATTCACCACTTAATTTCAACAAAATGCGTTTAAATGCTAACATAATATTTATTTACCATTTTATTATTTACTATCCTCTGATTTTTTAGCAAAAGTAAATAATTTGCTCCGTATATGCAAATGGAATGTTTATGCAGTAGCAAAAACGAGTTTTTTTTCAATTTATCGGACTGTACTTTCAACTTATTTTAGCTGATTTGATTATCTATTCGTTTGTAGTGAAGTTGTGTTAGTCCTTTGTCATAACTTCTTGCACTAATGAGCTTTAATTTTAGTTCTGGTCGCCCCTCATTGAATAGTTTTGTTCCCTCACCAAGCAACACCGGAATAATTGAAATTATAAACTCATCAATCAGGTTTTCTTTTAATAGTTCATTTACGATTTCAGCTCCTCCATCAACGAATATATTTTTACCTTCTTTGCTTTTCAGTTCTGAAATTAGGGTTTTCAAATTATCAGTGTAGAAATGAGTTGTACCTATACTTGGTTTTGAAGTTCTTGTAATAATGTAAGTTGCTTTGTCGTTGTGCGGGAATTCTGGAACTTGCGTCATTACCCAATCGTAGGTTTTTCTGCCCATGATTATCGTGTCCACTGAATTCACAAAATCAGTGTAACCGTAATCTTCACCCTCTTGTTGCACAATGGATAGAAAACTCAAGTCATCATTTGGTTTTGCAATGTAGCCATCCAAACTCATTGCTATATAAAGAATTACCTTTCTATTCGATGTCATTTTTTTTTATTTTATAATCTTTATATGTAAAGAAAAATAGAACGGAAATAGAATTATTTGGTTGCAAAGATAATTGTTTTTAATAATTGCAACTTTATTAAAACCAAACAACGAGGAACAAATAATGTTCCTCGTTGTTTAAAATTTTCTACGACATATGGCTAATAAGCATCCTCATTCAAAGAAAAATGCTATAGATTATCTTTAATCTCTATCATCATTATGATCTGGACGATGCCCTCTTTCATTGTCATTATAAATGATTACAGCCCCTTTTCTATGGCGGTTGTTGTCGTGTTTTTGAAATAATCCTCTGTGTCTTCCGTTATCGGTATGACTTCTAACCAAGCATGATGACATGCCGCCTAATATCAATGATAGAAACAAAATTGTTACAATAGTTCTAAGCTTTTTCATATTATTTATTTTTATGCAAAGGTCGTACTATTCTAACTTCGATATATTACATAATTCGCGTTAGTAGTTACATGATTCACAGTTTTAGTTTAAGGTGTTCTATTCTGAACATTGCACTGATAGATTTTCAACTTTTCTTAAATCTTGTTTTAGTACTAACAAAAAAGTGGATGGGGTTTGAGGCAAAGCTCCAATAATTATTGAACATCAATTAAAAAATTTACTATCTTTGTGTCTAAATAATACTCCCGAAATAACTATTGGGAATAAATCAATAAATTTTGAATTTAAAGATGATTTTCTCAACTGATATTGATACAGACCAATGGCAACATTTAGTTGAACGCAGCCCAACGGCTAGCTTTTTTCAAACTCCTGAATGTTACGCTTTTTACAACTCTCTTTCCTTTCTAAAACCATTTATATACGGTATTTCTGAAAATGATAAACTGGTGGGAGTGATGTGTGGTTACATTATTGCTGATGGAAATGTGCTAAAACAGTATTTCAGTAGACGTGCCATTGTTCCGGGAGGATTATTGTTGGACGCGGATATATCATCGGAGGCCTTACATAAATTATTGCAAGAAGCCGTAAAAGAACTCAGCCGAAAAACCATTTATATTGAAATACGGAACTATAACAATTACGGATCTTACAAATCCATTCTCGCATCCACAGGATTCAACTATCTGGCTCACATGAACATTCATGTTCCTATTTCCAATTTAGAAAAGACTTTGAGCGGAATGAATGACAGCAAACGTCGTCAACTCAAAACCGCACAACGGGCAGGAGTTATTTGGATCGAAACCACCAACCCAAATGATATTCTAGCTTTTTATGCTTGTTTGAGTCATTTATATAAAACGAAAGTAAAAACGGCACTTTTTCCTTTAGAATTTTTCCAAAAATTGGTTGGGCTAGAAAACGGAAAACTGTTGATAGTGAAGCACAATGAAACCGTAATAGGAGGGATGGCTTGTGTTTTATTGCCCAACAATGCACTCTACGAATGGTTTGTCTGCGGTGAGGAAACTGTTGAGAAAGCCTATTATCCTTCTGTCGTTGCAACTTGGGCAGGACTAGAATGTGCCGTGCAAAACCACCTTCCCCGTTTCGATTTTATGGGTGCTGGGAAACCTGATAGTGACTATGGCGTGAGGGAGTTTAAAAGTAAATTTGGTGGGGAATTAGTGGAACATGGTCGTTTTTTGTATATTTGTAAACCAAAGTTGTATGCGTTGGGGAAATGGGTGGTAAAGAAAATGAAGAGTTTGAAGACGCGTTAGCTGTCGGGATGAAGATTTAAAAATTGCCAACCACAACGTGGTTAAATTTGATTGGCTATGTATGAAATGCATGGTTTGGTTTGCACACATTGATTTTGTTTGAATTGTAAATGAATAATTAGAAATTAATCCATGGATTTTACCCGTTCCATATACCGTCAATTGCTGACAACCCTTCAGAAGCAGGGTTATAGCTTTTTTACTTATCACGACTATTGTTTGGGAAAAGCATCCGGTCGTTTCGTAATTTTGCGTCACGACATTGACAAACACCCATTAAATGCATTGATAATTGCCAGAATAGAATTCACATTGGGCATACGGGCAAGTTATTATTTTCAAATAAAACAAGAGATTTTCAATCCCGAAGTAATAAAACAAATAGCCGATCTTGGTCACGAAATTGGCTATCATTACAATGATTTAGTTTCGGCTAAAGGCAATTCACAAAAAGCAATTGAGAGTTTTCAAACTAATTTAGCGTTGTTTCGAAGCATTGTTCCTATCACCACGGTAGCCATGCATGGCAGTCCCACCAGTAAATATGATAACCGTGACCTTTGGCAGAATTACAATTACAAGGAGTATGGACTCATTGGCGAACCTTATTTCGATATTGATTTCAGCATCATGCATTACCTCACCGATACAGGCAGAATGTGGGATGGTGAACGTTATAGCGTTCGTGACCGCGTGGATAATTATCAATTGAAAGTGAATAATAAACGGTCAACTCGAAACACGAAACGCAAAACGCAAAACACGAAACAATATCATAGTACTTCTGACCTTATTCGTTCCATTGAACACGGTACTTTTCCAAATCAAACAATGATGACTACGCATCCACAGCGTTGGACAGATAATAAGGGGGAGTGGTTGCAGGAATTGATACTGCAGCGATTGAAAAATGTGCTGAAATGGTTTTTGGTAAGTAAATCAAATAATTTCGGTGATTAAAAATTAAATGTATCAATTCAGTGAACTACATTTACAGCATACCAAAAATTATTTTCTCAAGAAAGTCAGCACTGTTTGATTAAACAAATCAGGATGTTGCTGACAAACATGGTGATAAGCATCCGGAAATATGCACAATGATGCTGAGGGCAGCGATTGGTATATTTTTAAGGTATGTTCCGGCTTAATCATATCCTTGTCGCCAGCCATTACCAATACCGGACAATGAATTTTTTGCAAGTCAGAATAAGGAATCTGTGGTTGATAAATCATCATACGGTTCAAGGTTCTATCCTTTTCCGAAGTGCTTGACAATACTGTGTGTTTCATTTGTTCTAAATCAGCAGCATACATGGCTGTGCTGTCTGGAACAATGTTAGCACCTGAAACGGCCAGTTTACTGACTTTTTTCGGAAAGTGCATGGCGAGTACCAATCCGTCAATTCCTCCGTCACTCCAACCCAACACGTACGCCGAATCTATTTTTAGATAATCCAGTAATCCAGCAAAATCTGCTGCCATCATGTTGTATGAAAGTGTATCGGTTTTTCCGCCCGATTTGCCTTGTAATCTACTATCGATAGCAATGACTTTGTAGTATTTCTCAAAAAAAGGAATTTGATATTTGAAAGCAGCGATAGAACCTCCATTGCCGTGCAACATGATGAGCGATTTCCCTTTTCCGTATGTTTCGTAATATAGATTGATACCATTTATTGCTGCATAATGTCCAGCCTTCGGATTGTTTCCATAATCTACAGATTGGTTTTGTGCGTTGGCCATTCCGAAAAAACATGCAACTAAAATAAATAGTGTTAATGCTGTTATTCTCATATTCCGATAATTTGGTCTTTTCAATAATATCTTTTATTCAATATCAAGCTACTTGCACTTTTGTGATTATCGCTCCAACACCACTTTCGTTTTTTTCAACAAGCCATTTTTGCAATAAATGTTGAGCAAATAAATTCCGTTGGGGAGATTGTTCAAGTTGATGTTATTGTTGTAGTATAGTCCCACCTTTGTGCCGGCAATGTTGCACACATCCACCCGCAGCAAATCAGTCACATTTAATACCAACGCTCCTTTTGTCGGATTGGGATAAATAGAAATACTCGTTTCAGTAATTCCAGGAACATTATTTAGCACTCCAAATACAGGCTTACCAGCTGCCACCCATGCATTGTAAATCAATTCTGCAAAGGTATGCGATGCATTGTGAAACAGGCCTTTAGTAAAAGCTGTTTTGTTCCATAATGCCGTATAATAAGCGGTAGAGGTTGTATTACCCGCCAAGTTTGTTGCATAGGTATCGGCAATAAGCACACTGTCCACGTAATGATGATTGATGTAGATATAATTAAAAATATAATTGGTTACGTTACTCACCACATGTAACGAATCGCCCTTATAATTGGCTAGCTCGGTCTGGTAATTACCCACCATACTGCTTTCGTAACGCGAATGAATACCACCATTTCCCGTATCCTGACCATCAAAGTTGGCACTAATATGCAAAGGCATGTGGCCATCAGCTACATAATGTCCCAAATCAGAAGCATCCAACATGGCTTTGTGCCATTTGTGTTTTAAAAAATCTACTCTCAGCGTGTCATACATATTCATGGTAGCCCAAGGCAATGTACCATTCGAGATTACGGAACTTGCACCATGACGACTTACAATTGAATCGTAAGTGGAAGCTATGCGGCCTGTGCTCACGAATTCGGAATAATTTTCAACATCCAGATAATGCTTTGGACTTTCGGTCTTGTCTGCACTTTTCCGGGAATCAGCATCCGAAGCATGCATACTTAACGAGTCGGCCCATACACGAAAGGCACTCATAGAAGCAGGAAATGATTCGGGACACTTGCTATTAATAATGGAATGCCCTTTACTTCCCCAACTTCCCAGAAACAAACTCAATGTGAGAATCAATGAATATCGAAATATGTTTTTTATCATCTTTAATGGATTGAAATTGTAATCACCAAAAGTATAATTGTATTTTGACAAAATACTGCATAAAAATTCAGGGCAACAAAGGTAAACAAAATAGGCAACCATCCAACATGGTTGCCTATTTTTATGTTATAATATATTCAAGGCTTCACTCCAAGTGAAGCCTTGACTATTGGCATAAAACCTATCCGACAAGCAACGGTTTCAACTTCTACCTACCTAAAAGGAATGTTTTACTTTCCAGTTTATTCTTTATTATGCAAGGTGAAACCTTACTTATAACTTCGACGAAGGTGAAACCTTCGCCGAACAAAAAACCGAACAACCTACGACGAACTGAGATGCAAAAGGTTTCTTAATAATAATCAAACCATTTTAAAATTGAACAATCAATGCCAGACCCGATGGATTCAAACCCAATTTCACATCATAGAAATTATCTTTTCTAGAAATTACAGATGACTGATTATAAGCATTTACTGCTTTCAACAAATTATTATTTGCCGAAGATACAATTGGCAAAGAGATTACCAAAATACCACAGCCAACAGCGGCAAGACTCCAATTTGGTTTTCCTCCTCCCAAAAATGTACCAATTGGATAACCTATTAAACCACCACCCATAAATCCCATTACTTGTAGAAAGCCCATAGTTCCTTTTGCCTTACTAAAATACTTCGCCGATGTTGCGTTCTTATTTGATAAAAACCCTAATCTATCCATTGTAAGATTTTCGCCCTTATACATGAATTTATATCCACCCGCCGCTTTGTTTATTTGAATTGTATCTATTGCCAAAGCAGTTGTAACAATAGAATCAGCACTATGTACTGCTGCTACATCATAAGAACTTACTTTATAGATATTGGCCGTAATACGATGGCATGAACTTGCATAATCCGGAAATTGATGGCTCACTATCCTTATGGCATTTCCACCTACTTTTCGTGCTTCTAGCTTTGCGGCAGCAAGTACAGTTGGCAAATCGCATTTATTTGTAAAGCCAGAATCCCCGACTTTCACCTCTCCAAGTAATTCCGACTTTAAAGGAACTTCTTCGGTCAATTCTATTACTCTCACTTCTTGCGTACTATCCAGAGCAGCATAGTTTTTTGAAATCGAAGTGATAACTTTTGGTGTACATGAACTTAATAAAAAAAGGATGGCAATAACTGTAATTGGTACTAATTTCTTCATTTTTTTTGTTTTTTGCGTTATAATTTTTTGTGTATTTATTTAAAATTTAAAATTGTTGCTAGTACATCCAATATGCTTTTCGACTAATTCTCCCGCTACTTAGGAGTATTTTTTCAATAAGCTTAAATAATAATTCTTGAGTATTGATTTTTGATTGAATGTATTTCAAAAGCAATATTCTAAACCGAATGAGCCGGATATTGAATTGCCATGAGGTGTTTTAAGGTCGGAATCGCGGGGTTGGAAGGTATTGCCTTTTACAAACGTATATTGCACTTCACTGTATTTCAACCCTGCATGGCCCCTAAGATATCTTCCAAGCTTCGTATCGAAGAATAAAATGAAATGGTATCCCAGCGTATTGTCATACGTCCATTCATCTTTGAACCCATTTATTAGCTTTTCTGTATCTAAAGTCAATAAAGGATTAAAATGGTAGTCCAAACCTGCCCCAAGCTTTAGCTTCTGATCATTATGCTTTAAGAGTGGAATGATAAAATAGGGGGTAGTCGATACAATCCCTCGGTCGAAAGTAACAGTTGTATTTGATAAATACGGTGTTAGTGAACTGAATTGATCCTGCAACTCATTGGACCAACCAAAGTTCTCACTAATTTGGTAATTGTAACACAACCCAATGGTACCTTCACCACCAAAACTAATCATGGCTTCATCACCTGTAGTGGTACCTACCAAACCTACTTTATGGAATCCTACACCTGGTTCAAGAATAACTCCAATTCCATTTCGGTTATTTATTTTGTTTACAACTGCTTGTTTGGTGGGTGATTTCTTTACATATTTCATTTCACTTTTTGCAGTTGTACTGTCCACTGCCACTATGGCTATGGGTTGGGTAGGCAAGCTAAAGTTCCTATAAACTTTAAAATAGTAGCTGTTTCCTTTCAAACATTGAACTGTAAGGGCAGTTGAATTTTCTTCATTTATTCTGAGCCTAAAACTACCTACCGGCATATAGAACTCCTCATTTTGATTGTTTTTTAAACTTGTTGTCAGATTATCCTCAGCAAATATATTGTAAACCTCTTCAACATTGGCAGTGTTCAACTCGTTTCGGTAAACCACTATTTTGACATACTTCGTTTGAGCGCTCACACAGCTTAAACTCATAATAGCAATATAGATCAAAAATACTTTTTTCATTTCCATTATTTAATGCGATGTTTGTTTTTAAGTAATCAATAATATTTAATGATATATTTTAGTTCTGACCCCCAAACACTTAAAACCTTCCCACTTCCCTTTTCCCTTTTTAAGCGAAATACCCGCAGGAGGAAGAGTTTCTTGTTTTCAATTTATCTGATTCAATCTGTTGAAGGCTTCAAATTCGCTTTTATCATCTCAATTACCTTTTCAATATTGTTCATCACCTCATCATTGGTAAACCGAATTACACGAAACCCTCTTTGTTGCAATAAATAAGTTCGATCTTCATCGTATTCCTTTTGAAAATTATGTATCTCGCCATCAACCTCTATAATCAATCTACAAGAAAGAGCAACAAAATCAGGAATGAAATTTTCAATTATGTGTTGTCGACGAAACCGAACGCCCAATTTATTACTTTTTAAATACTCCCATAATATTGTTTCTGTTGGCGTCATATTATTCAACAACCGTTTTCTATTATCCTTTATATGCTCATAGAGAATAGGGTCAGCTGTTTTCCATGCTGGGAAAAACGAAGAGTTGTATTTCTTTTCTGAATCCATAATGAGTTAATTTTTAGTTCCTTTCTTAGACCCCCAAACCCCCTACTGGGGGCCTAAGACCAAGTTTGCTTCTTTTCAATTCTATTTTCTCTTTATTTTTAAAATACTGCGTCTTAAGCCTCCGCCAGCTGGCGGATTTGGGGGTCATACACTTATTACCTTCCCATTTTCATTTTACGTACCAAAACTTCAATTTCCACAAGACCTAACAGGTTTTCAAAACCTGTTAGGTCTGTTTGCTATCCAAGACACTATCCATTCTAAGTAACGGATTAAAAAATTCTAAGAATAATGAAGGATGGGATTAGAAATAAATCCCATCCAAATGCAATGACCCACTTTTGAGTATCTAATCAATTATAGTTCCAGTTGGACAGGAACATTGATTTAATTTTACTACTTGTTTAAAATCGAATTGAATAATGCTATAATGTCATCTCCATATTTTGCAATTTTCCGGTTTCCAAAACCTTTTATGTTATTTAAATCTTCAATTTTGCTTGGTTTTATTTTTGCAATTGATATGAGTTCTGAATTGTGACAAATCATGAAATTTGGCGTTCCTAAGTGATCTGCTTTGTCTTGTCGCCATAATCTAAGACTTTCATAATACTCTTTCTCTGTATCAGTCAGTTCTGTAACAGCGTTATAAAGGATATCATTTGAAGTTTTATCTCTTGTGTCTTTTTCTTTATTGTCGTAAAAAGTAAGAATTGACCAAAAGTTTATTTGTCCACTTATAAGTTCTGTTTCAGTTTTTAAAACCGTCACACTATCTAAAAAGTTATTGATAGTATTTTGGTCGGTTTCTGAATGCTCTTTAGTCAATCTGATATGAAAAACTTTTACTTTCATGATTTTTTTTATTAATGTAGAATTAGATGTCTAAAAATAATTGTTTTCGACTGACAACAAAATATTTTGTTCACTAAATACTCAAACTCTGTTTAACATTGACATTTAGTCTTGGTTGTTTGGCAAAGGTTTCACCTTCGCCGAACCTTAAAAACGTCCAAACAAACCACTTACGACCAACTGCGTTATTCAATAGTTCGTTATAAAATGAAATAAGTATTTGATAATCAGAAAAATAAGTGA
>JBAXAD010000040.1:0-21431 GCA_037142715.1 Paludibacter sp.
AAGTTTATTTTCTTGATATTCAACTGATTAACATTAAGTTTAACGAAGCATTGATACAATGACATCAAATAAATTCAACTGATCCTAATCACCATTGTTTTAATCACTTACTATAAACTATTAAGAATCAATTGAAGAATAGAACGCGGATTTTGCAGAATCAGCGGATTTAATACGGATTTAAAAAAATGCAAGCATTTTTGATTTCGCTCCTAAAATTAATTTACGTAGTAAATTTTAAATCCGTCTTTTTTATCAGCTCCATCAGTTAAATCCGCGGTCTATTTTTGTTTCATTACATTTTTAGTCCCGAATTCGGGACTGGGATGCTATCTACAAACTACAATCTATAAACTACAATATACAAACTAATCATGGCCCGAGTAAAACAATTAGACGTCATTACAGGAAGCATCAAGAACCTTTCTTTCTACACCCGCAAGGGCAGCGACCAAGTATTTGTGCGTACCAAAGGAGGAGCTTCGAAGGAAAAGATTAAGAGAAGTCCTGCTTTTGAGGGATTAAGAAAGGTGAACAAAGAATTTGGGGGATGCTCCAAAATGAGCAAGGAGATTCGGAGTACATTCACTTCGCTAGCTCATGTGGCAGACTTCAACCTCTCGTCGGTGCTGTGCTCGGTGGCCAAGAATATCCAGAAAATGGATGTAGTAAATATGGTGGGGGAGCGGAATTTGTTTCTTTCCAATTACCGCCAGTACTTGACGGGTTTTGATTTCAACCGTGCCTACCGCTTCGATTCGGTGTTGCGTATTCCTTTGCAGTGGAACATCGACCGGGAGTTACAAACCGCCGTGGTGGATATTCCGGCTTTTGCTTGCAGTTTGGGTCTTTATCTGCCCGGAAAGTACAGCATGTTTCGCATTGCCATATCTTTGGGAGTGGCCACCGACATGCAACTCAATCCGCAAAAGAACGGTTACGAAACAACGCACCCTAAACTGACCATGCCCTACAAGCCGGCAACCACCGTATGGTATTCCACCCAAGCCACCGTGTCAGAGCAGCAACTGATGCTGGACATCAGCGAAACCCCTTCCGACTTCTGCGATGCCGACACGCTCATTCTCTCCATTGCCATAGAGTTTGGCGAGCTGGATGCATTTGGTAATCCGGTAGCGATGAAGTATGGTGGTGCTGGTAAGATATTGGGGACTAAATGACCTAACAGGTTTTATTCAACCTGTTAGGTCTTATAGGTCTATTGTAAAAATGAGATATTAAGATTTGTGAACCTGTCAATTTGAAATAGTTTTGGTTTCATTTTAAACGAAATCATTAGTTATGAACCCAGCTTTGTTACTGGTGGCGAGTAAAGTGATAGGAGGCTCTCACGTAATAATAAATACTATATCTAAATGCATATAAATTGACAATAATCTAATTATTTATATCTAAAGGCATATAGTTTGAGATTATTTGCTACTTTTGTATGCTAAAGCATATAAAAAATGGAAACTATAACAGGATTTGTAAAATCAAGACGGAAACAATTGAAGCTTACACAGGAGGAATTGGCTATGAAAGCAGGTGTGGCATTGACTGTTATCAGAAAAATTGAGCAAGGAAAAGACAATCTGAGTTTGTCGAAAGTAAATCAGGTATTGAAGATGTTTGGTCATGTTTTAGGACCTGTAAATGAGAAACAAACATGAGACAAGCTATCATTAAATATAACAACATTCGGGCGGGTGTACTCAAAGAATTGGATACAGGCGAGTATGAGTTTGTATATGATGAACAATACATTCAAAATCATCCTGATAAGTTCATTACTTTCCAAATGCCCGTAAATGCCCGCCCCTATAGAAGCAAGCGGCTTTTCCCTTTTTTCGATGGATTAATACCCGAAGGATGGCTATTGACCATTGCGACAGAAAGTTGGAAAATCAATAAAAATGATCGCATGGGGCTGCTATTGGCCTGTTGTCAAAATACCATTGGAGCTGTAAGTGTTCACCCTTTAATACAAAATCAAGATGCCTAAGTGTTTGTATTGTTATAAAGAAATGGATGCTAATGAAACAGGTGATTACCACTCTAAATGTATCAAAGCATTCTACGGAACGAAGTATGCTCCAGCTTTGCCTTATCGACTGGATGAGATGGAAAAATTGGCAAAGGAAGCGGTGGAATTGTCGATTACCGTACCGGGTGTGCAGCCCAAACTGTCGCTTGGTTGGATAAAAAGCACATTGAAAAATGGCCACAATGGCCGTTTGACCATTATGGATGCATTGGAGGGATTGTATATTTTAAAACCGCAAACCGCACAATACGAACAGATGCCAGAAAATGAGCATCTGTCCATGAAATTGGCAGAACTATTTAAAATTGAAGTGGTTCCGTCCAATATGATTCGACTGGCTTCGGGTGAACTGTGTTACATCACCAAACGCATTGACCGAAAAAAAGACCTTTCCAAAACACACATGATTGACTTTTTGCAAATCATGGAATTGGAAGACAAGTATTTTGGGACAATGGAAAACCTTGGAAAAACCTTAGGAGAATTGTCGGTAAATACCTTGATGGATAAACAGCGTTTTTTTGAACTTACACTCTTCAACTTTATAATTGGCAATAACGACATGCACCTAAAAAACTTCTCCTTGTGGCTGTCGGATATGGGTTGGGTGCTATCACCTGCCTACGATTTGTTAAACGTAAAAATCCTATTGCCAACCGATATGGATGATACCGCACTTTTATTGGGAGGCAAAAAGAGGAATTTCAACAAGGGGTATTTCGACCGCTTTGGGGAGGTTCTGAATTTGACTGACAAACAAATCAACTCTGTTTACGGTAAATTGGATGCCTGGTTGCCAAAGGCCATACAGCTCATCGATGCATCCTTTTTAAATGACGTGAATAAACTTCGTTACAAAGAACTCATTACGCAACGAGTAAACTTATTTATGTAATGACCCCGCAAGAACTTGACAAATGCCTTGGACTAACATTCAAAAGAATCTGTTAAGTCGTTATACCACCTCAATAAAAAACAGTTTAAAAATAGATTAACAAACACAATATTTATTAAAATATAATGCTTAGATTTGTAAACTCAAAAATGTGAAATAGTTATGGCTACATTCAATCAGAGCCGTCACTAAAAATAGATACAAATGACCAACGAACAATTAAAGAAATTAGAGGATGATTTGTGGGCATCGGCCAATTCGCTCAGGGCTTATGGTGGCCTGAAGGCTGCCGATTATGCGGTGCCAGTGCTGGGCTTAATCTTTTTGCGATTTGCCGATAATAAATACAGTCATTTCGAAGCGGAGATAAATGCCGAATATCAGGCTGACAAGGGTACGCGCATGGAACGAGCTATCGAATCTATTGCGCTGACCAAATGTGGTTTTTACTTGCCTGCACATGCACGTTATGACTATTTGCTGGACTTGCCAGGAGAGGAAAGTCTGGCAAAAGCACTGCGTGAAGCCATGGAAGGCATAGAGGAATATCAGGACGAAAAGTTCAAGGACGTGCTGCCCAAGGAGGCTTATTTTGACATTGAGAAAAAGAAAGCAGACATACTCCCCCAATTGCTGAAAACCTTTTCGGACATACCGAAGGATGCCAGCGGTGATATTTTTGGTAAGATATACGAGTACTTCCTGGGCAAGTTTGCCATGAGCGAAGGACAAAAAGGAGGTGAGTTTTTTACGCCAACGTCTGTGGTGCGCTTTATCGTGGAAGTGATTGAGCCTTACGCGGGTAAAATATACGACCCGGCTTGCGGTTCGGGCGGTATGTTTGTGCAAAGTGCCAAGTTTATACAGGAAGCCAACCACAACCTGAGCGATATTTACGTGTGCGGACAGGAATATATGGGCGAAACGGCACGACTGGCCAAAATGAACCTGATGGTGAACAACATCAGGGGCGAGATAACTGAAACCAACTCCTACGAAAATGACCCTTACGCCAGCTTCGGGAAGTTCGATTTCGTGATGGCCAATCCACCCTTCAACGTGAAATCGGTGAAGGAAAGCACTGTGAAGAACGACCAACGTTTTTACACCTACGGCTTGCCCAAAAACAAAGGAAAAAATACCGACGACAGCATAACGGATGCCAATTACCTGTGGGTTTCGCTGTTTGCTACTTCGCTGAACGACACAGGACGGGCAGGATTTGTTATGCCCAACTCGGCTTCGGATGCCGGAAACTCGGAATATGAAATTCGTAAAAAGATAGTGGACAGCGGCATTGTGGATTGCATGGTGTCTATGCCCAGCAATATGTTTTTTACCGTTACGCTACCGGCTACACTGTGGTTTTTCGATAAACAAAAAGCGACTACCGACCGCAAAGACAAAATTCTCTTTTTAGATGCCCGCAATACCTATTTTCAGATAGACCGTGCGCATCGCGAGTGGAAAGAAGAACACATTCAGAACCTCTCAGCCATTGTGCGACTGTACCGTGGTGAAACCAACCGTTATCTGGAGCTTATAAAACATTATTTGCTTGAAGCTGATGCGGCAGCAAACGAAGTGGAACCATTGAAAGAAGCATTGGAAAATCAATTAAAAGCTTTGCAGACCGATTTGCAGGCATACGTAAAAGCTACCAAAGCCGAAAAACGGACTCCCGCAAAATCAGAGGCCTTGCAGGAAGCAGATTTTTACAACAAGCTGAATGCATTTGCATTGACCCAAGCACAACAGCATGAGGTGGTATTGAATAACCTGCTGTACCCCATAGCAAAAACTCCGCTTGAGAATGCCGTACAACTGGAGGCAGCCAAGCATGTAGAGTGGAGCGTTACACAAAATAAGTACGACTTAGCGGCACTGAAAAATGATGCCAGTACCTTACTGGAAGTATGGAAAATGGCTGACTGTAACCTAAAACTTAAAACCGACAAGGATTGGGTGGGTTATGGACTTAACAGAACCGACAAAGCGATAGAATACCTTTTAACCACCTATACCGATGCCGTAAACCAGGCAGCTTATTGGAACGACAATATTTCATGGCTGCAAAGCCGATTCCCCGATGCTGTATATACCGACGTGGTGGGGCTTTGCAAAATGGCTGACAGAAAGGAATATGCCGAGGAACAGGATTATTCACTGAATGCTGGAAGATATGTAGGGGTGGAATTGGATGATCAAACAATTACTGCAGAAGAATATAAGTTGCAGGTTGAGTCTATTTATACTAGATTCATTGGATTAACAAAACGTTCTGCCGAATTAGAATTATCCATTGAAGATAATATTAAATCGCTATTGTAATGTTGAAAAGAATAAGGATTGGTGATTTAATAAAACAGAAGAAAGCTCATTCACAAACAGGTCCTTTTGGTACACAGCTAAAAGCATCTGATTATGTAGAAGAAGGAGTACCTGTTATTAATGTCCGAAATATTGGTTTTGGAGACATACGCTCAAATTCACTTGAATTTGTAGATGATGATATGGCAAAAGAACTAAAAAGTCACGTGCTTAAGCAAGATGATATTGTATTTGGACGAAAAGGTGCAGTAGAAAGACATTCGTTAATAAGTTCAAATGAAGAAGGTTGGATTCAAGGCTCAGATTGTATTAGACTTAGATTCCTTACTAAAGATTATAATCCGACTTTCATGTCATTCTTTTTTAGAACAGAACAGCACAAACAATGGATGATTAATCTTGGATCATTTGGTGCTACAATGGGTTCACTGAATCAAGAGATAATTTCAAAAATTGAGATACCTGATTTGCATATAAACATTCAAAACCAAATCGCCTCCATTCTCTCCTCATACGATGAGTTGATAGAAAACAACAAGCAGCGGATAAAGCTATTGGAAGAAATGGCAGAGGAGATTTTCAAAGAATGGTTTGTGCGGATGCGTTTCCCGGGTTACGAAACAGCTAAGTTCTTCAATGAACTTGACGAGGAAGTAAAACGGGGAACTGAGGGAGCATTGCCGGAAGGGTGGAAAAGGAAAAGAGTAGATGAGTTCTCTTCATTTAAAATGTCTAACGCAAAACTTACAAAATTTAATGGCACTAAATTATATTTAGCTACTGCTGATATTTCGGGCATTGATATTTCAGGTGAAGGTGAAATAATAGATTGGACAAATAAGCCATCAAGAGCTCAATTAGTACCTGAACTTAATTCGGTGTTTTTTGCAAGAATGAGCAATACCTATAAGGTTTTAGTGTTTTCAAAAATAAACGACGATTTAATTAATACAGTTGCATTGACGTCTGGTTTTCTTGGTTTAAAGGCAAAAAACAAGCATGTTTTACCTTTTCTTTTTTGGTTTGTCAAAAGTTCAACATTTCATAATTACAAAGATTTATATTCAAACGGAGCAACCCAAGTATCTCTAACAAATGAAGGATTTCATATGATAAAACTTGTGGAACCTGAAGAATTGATAATTGAAAAATTTGGAGAAATATCTTTACCAATTTTGGATGAAATTCTATTGTTGAACAAAAAAAACCAACTTCTCCAACAAACCCGTGATTTATTATTGCCGCGTTTGATAAGTGGGAAGTTGAGTGTGGAGCATCTTTTGACCTAATAATCACTGACCTAACAGGTTTTTTTTTCAACCTGTTAGGTCTTTGGTAAGTAAGTTTCTCCAATTAATACCTAACAGGTTAAAAGAAACCTGTTAGGAGAAAGAACACATTACCTAACAGGTTAAAAAAACGGGTTAGGACTTAGTAATTAAGTTTCTCCAATTAATACATTACAGGTTAAAAGAAACCTGTTAGGAGAAAGAATACATTACCTAAAAGGTTGAAAAAACGGGTTAGGACTTAGTAAGTAAGTTTCTCCAATTAATACCTAACAGGTTGAAAGAAACCTGTTAGGATAAAGAAAGTAGGTTTTCCAAACAATACCTAACAGGTTGAAAGAAACCTGTTAGGAGAAAGAAAAACCAACTTCTCCAACAACGGCTCTATAAATAATTACGACACAATTAATATTCAGGTATGAATAGTCTCGACAAAGTCTCATTGCCACTTATTGCCGATTTGAAGCAACTGATTGAAAGCAGTCGTCAGCGTGTTGCGATAGCTGTCAATGTCGAAATCACCCTGCTATATTGGAATATTGGTAAACAGATTCAACAACATTTACTAAGCAATGGAAGAGCTGAGTATGGAAAAGAGATTTTGCCGACACTGTCTGCAAAATTGGGAACTGACTATGGAAAAGGCTTTAGTGTAAGGAATTTAGCAAATACGATTAAGTTTTACGGCTATTTTTCGGATGAAAACATTTTGCAGACACTGTCTGCAAAATTGAATTGGAGCCATTTTGTTGAGCTAATTGGTGTTAATGACGCTTTGCAACGAGAATTTTATTGTTCGCTTTGCATATATGAAAAATGGACTGTTAGACAACTTCGCGAAAAAATAGATGCTATGTTGTACGAACGCACCATTATTAGTACTCAATCTGATATAAGCATTAAAAATGAATTGCAAAAAATAGGGCAAACTACTGATGTAAATCCCGATTTGGTGTTTAAGAATACCTATGTGCTGGATTTCCTAAATCTATCACATCGGTTCTCCGAAAGCGAACTGGAACAGGCATTGGTTGATAATTTACAGGATTTTATTTTGGAATTAGGCGTTGGTTTTGCTTTTTTGGAACGCCAAAAACGGATAACGGTTGATACCGAAGATTATCACTTGGATTTATTGTTCTATCACCGAAAATTACGGCGATTAGTTGCAATAGACCTCAAAATTGGAAAGTTTAAACCCAAACATAAAGCACAAATGGAATTGTACCTGCGCTGGCTCGAACGTTATGAAATGCAAGCCGGCGAAGAAAAACCAATCGGACTTTTGCTTTGTAGCGAAGGCAATACAGAACATATTGAATTGTTGATGCTCGACGAGAAAGAAATAAAAGTGGCTCAATACCTCACCGAACTGCCCTCAAAACAATGGTTTGCCGATAAATTGCATCGTGCTCTTGAGATTGCAAAAATGAATAAGGAACAGAATATGTAAGGTTGTCACTTCAAGCTAAAAACTACCAACAAAAACTATCAACTACTAACTATCTATGGCCTATCTGAACGAATCGCATATTGAAGACGCCGATATCAATTTCTTTATAGAGAAATTGGGCTATACGCACATCAATGCCTGGGAGAAACAACTGTTGGGACGAAAAAGCCTAAAAGAAGTGGTGCTGAGGGATAGGTTGAAAAGCAGTTTGATAAAGCTCAACGACAAGATACCCGAATCGTGTATCGATTTTGCCGTGAGTGAAGTGACCAAAAGCAGGGCTACCTTGTCACCCATATTAGCCAACAAGGAAGTGTACGAACTGATTAAAAACGGCGTTCAGGTAGATTACAAAGATGAACTTGGCGTGGAGGTGAACGATTATGTGCGAATAATCGATTTCAAAGAACGAGCAGATAATGATTTTTTGATGGTGTCGCAGTTGAGCATTGAATACCAGCTGACCGAAAAAATTACCCGCCGACCTGATTTATTACTGTACGTAAATGGCTTGCCGTTGGTAATGATAGAGTTGAAAAATGCTAGTGAGAAAGTAAAGACCGGTTATGATAAAAATCTGGTGGATTACAAGCGTGATATTCCGCAATTGTTTTGGTTCAACCTTTTTGTGTGCATTTCTAACGGCATACAAACCCGCGTAGGGAGTTTTAATGCAGGCTGGGGGCACTTTTTTACTTGGTTGAAGTTGACAGATACCGCCATTACCCACGAGCAACCCACCAAAGACGAAATAGAAGCCGAAAGCGAAAGAACAGGTGAGCACCTGAGTTTGAAGATTTTTGGCGAGGGGATGTGCAAGAAAGAAATTCTTATTGATTACTTCGAGAATTTTGTGTTGTACCACAAGAACAAGGTAAAGATTATTGCCAAAAATCACCAGTACCTGGGTGTGAACAACGCCATTGTAGCCCTCGAAAATAAGGACGAAAACAAAGGAAAGCTGGGTGTGTTTTGGCATACGCAGGGTTCGGGGAAATCTTATTCCATGATTTTCTTTTCCAAAAAGATACACCGCAAAGTAACCGGCAATTGGTCATTCCTGATTATTACCGACCGCAAAGACCTGGATAGCCAGATATACCGCAATTTTCTGGAAACGGAAACCATAGTGGAGACACAAGACCAGAAAGAAAACTATTTCAGGCCGGCAGACAAACTCAAACTAGCTGAATACTTACAAACCAACAGGGCTTTCGTATTCAGTCTCATCTTTAAATTTGGGATAGAAAGCGGCAAAACCTTTAAGCAACTTACCGACCGAAACGATTGGATAGTAATTGTGGATGAGGCACACCGTACCCAATACAAAAGCTTGGCAGAAAACATGCGTATTGGGTTGCCCAATGCTCAATACATTGCATTTACGGGTACACCGTTGCTGAAAAGCGAATTGACCAAGGACTGGTTTGGTTCGTATGTTTCGGAATATAACTTTGCACAAAGCATTGAAGATGGCGCCACAGTACCGCTATATTACAAAAAAAGCGTGCCGCGTGTGGAACAGGTAAATCCTGATTTGGTAGGCGATGCAGCCACTATTTTGGAGGATGAAAACCTGTCGGAAGAGCAAAGACAGAAGCTGGACAAGGAATATTCTACCCTTTTTCATATTGTCAGGCGCGACGATAGGTTGGAAGAAATAGCTAAACATATAGTACAGCATTTCCCGTACCGATTGGATGTGGAGGACGATGAAGGAAAGCGTCGTCCCATGAAAGCTATGGTTATCAGCATTGATAAATTTACTGCGGTAAGGATGTATGAAAAAGTGCAATACCACCTCAAAGAAGAAGTAAAAGTACTGCGCAAGAAAATTTCAGTGGAGAAAGACCCGGAATTAAAAACCCGTTACGAACGTGCCATCGCATTTATAAACGAAACCAAAATGGCGGTGGTGATTAGTCAGGAAGGTAGCGACAAGGAGGAGGTGGTAAAATTCAGAGAGCAAGGGTTGGACATTACAACGCACCGAAAATTGATGGATAATCCGGATGAAGATGGTCGGAATATTGAAGATTATTTCAAAGACCCCAACAATACCTATCGTATTGTTTTTGTAACGGCCATGTGGATGACTGGCTTTGATGCGCCATCTGTTTCTACCTTGTACCTTGACAAGCCTTTGCAGAACCACACCCTCATGCAGACCATCGCCAGGGCAAACAGGGTAATTGAAGGCAAGAAAAACGGATTGGTGGTGGATTATTTCGGTGTATTCCGTAACCTGAAAAAGGCTTTGGCAGCTTACGCCGAAGGTACAAAAGGAAAAGATAATAAGGATGGTGAGGATGAATATCCGGCCAAGGAATTTGAGGAGTTATTGGCATTATTAAATGAGGCCATACAAGAAGCCAAAGTGTACTGTGTCGGTTTGGGTGCTGACATTGACCACATTCTTAATTTTGGTGAGAAGGGATTCAAGGACATTGAAGTTTTTCAGGAATATGCCAACCTAATTCTTGCCAAAGATGAATACAAAAAACAACTTGGATTGTATGTAAATACGATTACATCCTTGTACGATTCGGCAAAACCCGAAGTGTACGACTTCCCCAACATCAAGAAGAATAGGGATGTGTTGCAGTATTTGAGGGCTGTGGTGGATAGGAATGTAGACCAGGATGAAGCAGTAGAAAGAGCCAAAAAGAAAATTGATGCCTTGTTGGATTCGAGCATTGTGGGTAAGGGTGATTTATTGTCAAGCCCCAAAGCTGAATATATTATTGATCCTTCGAAGCAGATAGATTTGAGTAAGCTGGATTTTGCGTTGTTACGAAACGAATTTCCCGAAAAGAAACACAAGAACATACAATTTGCCGACCTGAGGGAATTGTTGGAAGTGAAACTCAAACAGATGTTGGCGCAGAACAAAACAAGGGGGTCTTTTTTGGTTGATTTCCAAAAGATAATTGATGATTACAATACGGGAAGCTTGTCGATTGAAGAAGCCTATGAAAAATTGATGAAGCAAGCCGAGGCAATGACTGAAGAGGACCAGCGAGCTGCCAAAAATGAAATGACCGAGGAGGAGCAAGAGTTGTTTGATCTGCTCAAAAAAGACAAGCTCACCAAAGCCGAAGAGAAAAGTGTAAAACTAGCTGCACATACCTTGTTGGAAAAACTGTATGATGCCAACAACAAAATACTGATTCAGGAATGGTGGAAGGAAAAAGCGACACAAGAAAAAGTGAAGCGTGAAATCCAAATTGTATTGGGAACTTATTTACCAGAGCCTGTTTATGACAGAATGTTGTTTTCGCAAAAGGTGGATGTGACCTATCAACATTTCTTTGAACTGGCACAAGTAGGAAGAGCCGTAGTGGCGTAAGATAGCCTAACAGGTTTTTTCAACTTGTTAGGTCTTGATAAGAGTTATTACCATTATAACTAACAGGTTGAAAAAACCTGTTAGGATATAGTAAACCAAATCCATACCTAACAGGTTGAAAAAAAACGGATTAGGAATAACCGAAATAATACCTAACAGGTTGAAAGAAACCTGTTAGGATAAAGATAAACTAAATCATACCTAACAGGTTGAAAAAAAACTGTTAGGATAAAGAAAAACCAAAACATACCTAACAGGTTGAAGAAAACCTGTTAGGATAAAGAAAATAAGAATGAAACAAGACTTCTTTGAGCCGGGTGTTGTTTATCACCTTTTTAATCGTGGTAATAATCATGAGAATATTTTTATTGAGGAGAAGAATTATCCATTTTTCTTGTCGTTGGTAAGGAAGTATCTTTTGCCAGTGGCGGATATTTATGCGTATTGCTTGCTTAAAAACCATTTTCATATTGTGTTGCGAATTAAAGACCCGGAATTATTGCCAGAAAAGTTGAAAGAAAAACCTTATTTGGCATTTTCTAATCTGTTTAATACTTATACTAAGTCGATAAATAAAGTTTACAATCGAACTGGTAGTTTGTTTCAGGAGCATCCACAACGTATCAGGGTAGAAGATGAGGACTATCTGAAGCAATTAATAGCTTATGTTCATTTAAATCCATTAAAACACGAGTTTACTGAGGGTTTCAAAAGTTACAAGTATTCATCCTATTTGGCTTATACTACTGACAGAAGTACCCATATAAACACGGATTATGTGATGAGTTTATTTGGCGATAAGGCTAACTTTGAGTATTGGCACGATTTGAACAAGCTGAATTTGGAAGATAAAATGGCGGATATTTAACTGACCTAACAGGATTTCTTTTAACCTGTTAGGTCTTAGTAAGAAGATTTCCAACATCAACACCTAACAGGTTGAATAAAATGGGTTAGGAAAAGCCGAAGAAATACCTAACAGGTTGAAAAAAACCTGTTAGGATAAAGAAAATACATACCTAACAGGTTGAAAAAACCTGTTAGGATAAAGATATGTCAAAGCTATGCAAACAGGTATAGTAATGTAAACAAACAACATTTACTGTCTTTATATTACACCTTAAATTGATTATGGAGCAATGAATATATTAAAAGTCATACATGGTTATCCACCTAACTATAATGCAGGTTCGGAGGTTTATAGTCAATCTATTTGTAATGAGCTTTCGAAAAATCATAAGGTTGTAGTATTTACACGTGAAGAAAATCCTTATACTCCTGATTTTGAAATTAGACATGAAAATTACAATAGCCAACTTGATTTTTATTATGTAAATAATCCACAGAGTAAGGATGGGTATAGACACAAACAACTTGATGACAATTTTGCAAAACTCATAGCTTTACTTCAACCAGATGTGTCACATATTGGTCATCTGAGCCATCTTTCTACAGGATTGATAGATGAACTGAAGAAGCAGCATATTCCAATAGTTTTTACCCTGCACGATTATTGGTTGATGTGTCCGAGAGGCCAGTTTCTTACCAGAAGTATTGGTAAACCCAACAATTTCGAGTTGTGTGCAGGTCAACAAGACATTAAATGTGCTACAGATTGCTATAAGGTTTATTTCGGTGGTAGAGAAGCTACCGAACATCAAGACATTGAAAGTTGGAGTAAATGGATTCATCAGCGAATGAATGAAACAAAATCGATGATAGACAAAGTCGATTTGTTTATTGCGCCATCAAACTACTTGCGCAATCGCTATATCTCAGATTTTAAAGTGCCCGAAAATAAAATTGTCTATCTTGATTATGGTTTCCCAACAACCTATCTGGTACAAACAGAAAAATCAAAAGAAAAAGAGCATTTCACTTTTGGATATATTGGCACACATATACCTGCCAAGGGAGTTAATCTCTTGATTGAGGCTTTCAAACAGATTGAAGTTCCAGCAACTTTAAAGATCTATGGAAGACTGAATGGACAAAGTTCAAATGCCCTCATGCAACTGGCTTCTACGTCTAAAAATAAAATAGAATTTGCCGGTGAATATGTCAATGAGAATTTAGCCAACCAAGTATTTTCTAAGGTAGATTGTATTGTCGTTCCATCCATTTGGGTTGAGAATTCACCCCTTGTCATCAGCGAAGCACAGTCATGCAAGATACCTGTTATTACTGCAAATATTGGGGGGATGAACGAATATGTTCAGCATATGGTAAACGGACTTGTATTTGAACATCAAAATATTAATTCACTGGCTGAGCAAATGAAGTTCGCAGTGGATAATCCCAACTTGTTGTTGCAGCTTGGAGAAAGGGGTTATTTGTTTTCCGAAGATGGAAGTGTACCGAATATTCAGGATCATTGCAATGAGTTGTTGAAGTACTACAGCAGTGTTATTTCATCAAAAAAACTATGGCGTATTACCATTGATACCAATCCGGAAGATTGCAACCTAAACTGTATTATGTGCGAAGAACATAGTGCATACAGTGATTTTATTCCACAGCTTTATAAGGAAACAGGTGTTAAACCCCGGAGAATGAAGTTTGAGACCGTGGATAAAATCTTTCTACAAGCAAAAGAAATGGGAATCAAAGAAATCATCCCTTCTACAATGGGAGAACCACTTCTTTATAAAGATATTGAGGGGATATTTGAACTTTCCAAAAAGCATGAAATAAAAATCAACCTTACTACCAACGGAACATTTCCCCGATTGAAAATTGAAGACTGGGCAGCATTAATAATCCCAAACACTACTGATATTAAAATTAGTTGGAATGGCGCAAAAAAAGAAACTGCCGAAAAGATAATGTCAGGTTTGAATTTTGACAAAGCGCTGTTGGATGTAAAGCAACTCATTCAGTTCCGAAATAACTACTATACTCAAACCGGGTACTATTGCCGTGTTACTTTTCAATTGACATTTATGCAGAACAATATGCATGAATTGGCCGACATTATTAAGCTGGCAGCTTCTTTGGATGTTGATCGTGTTAAAGGTCATCAATTGTGGACGCATTTTGATGAAATCAAACATCTATCCATGAAAGCTACGGCCGAAGGTGTTTCACAATGGAATAAATACGTAGAGCAAGCATTATATGTACAGGAGAAATATCGAAAACCCAATGGAAAGAGAATTTTACTAGAGAATATCATTCCACTGCTTGAAAATGAGAAAGTTGAAGTCCCTGAAGAATATGAATGTCCGTTTCTGAGTAAAGAACTTTGGATTTCGCCGACTGGAAATATATCACCTTGTTGCGCTCCCGATTATTTACGAAGGTCATTGGGTGATTTTGGAAATATAGCAACTTTAAGTCTTCAGGATGTTTTAAATAGTAAAGCATATAAGACTCTTGTAAGTGATTATAAATCAATATCACTTTGTAAATCATGTAATATGAGAAAGCCCGTAACAACATGAGAATTATAGATGAAATAAAAAAGCATCCTGATAAATCAAAATTGGCATTGCTGATAAGGCACGGAGACCGTGAACAGATTCCGCAGGGAGAATTTGGGAATGAAATATTGCTAAACGAAAAGGGAAGAAAAAACTCTTTGGCTTTTGGTGTAGCCCTAAAAGAATTTCCTGTCAAGCGAATTTTTACAAGCCCAATTCCAAGATGTGCTCAAACAGCTGAGCTCATTGCAGAAGGTTATGGCAATAATTTGGAGATTATTTCAACAAAGTGTTTGGGAGATCCCGGACTTCATACCGCTGATGAAAAAATTGCTGGCGAATATTATCTGGCTCATGGTTTACATGAAATACTAAAAATGTTTATGAGAAACGATCCAGTTCCAGGAGTTTCCAATGTACAGCACCTGAAGAGCATCATGACGAAGTTTCTACATGAAAGCACAAATGAAAATGGATTAACGGTTTTCGTCACACATGACTCTCTAATTGCGATGTATCATTACTGTTTGAACAAAACGGTTTATACAGAGGATAATTGGGTGAATTATTTAGACGGATTGGTTTATAAATTTGAAGATGAACAATAATGAATTGGAGAGATATAAAAGTTTCGGAAGACAATACTCATTTTCTGTTTGACGGAAAACAAGTTTTCGACAGACAGTTTTTAGAAGTATTGAAGTTTCATTCACCAGGACTTGCCCCAGTAAAGGACGAAAGTGGTTCATATCATATTGATGCTTTGGGCAATCAACTTTATACTGATAGGTTTAATCGTGCATTTGGTTTCTACTTTAATAGGGCAGCTGTGGTGAGTAATGATAGTTGGTTTCATATTGATAAGCATGGAAAAAGAACTTATTCGAATGATTATTCATGGGTTGGAAACTTTCAAGAAAAATTATGTTCGGTTCGATCGTTGGACAATTTGTATTTTCACATTGATTTGAATGGCAATAGAATATATTCTGAAACTTATATTTATTGTGGCGATTTTAAAGATGGGTATGCTAGTGTGAAATGTTTAGATGGATTTTTTAGACATATTGATTGTAATGGTAAATATTTAAATGATAATGCGTTTGATGATCTTGGTGTATTTCACAAGAATTATGCAACGGCAAAAGATGTGAATGGTTGGTTTCATATTGATAAAAATGGAAATGAGATCTATTCCCAAAGATATTTGGCTGTAGAGCCATTCTATAATGGATTCTCTTTGGTTACACTTTTTGATGGTAACAAGATAATAATTTACGAAAATGGTGAGATTAGAATGCGTCTCTAAACTAAACTAGGATGATACTTGTTTCAAGCACTTTATAATTTTTAAATTTACTAATTTGATTCAACCATGAACTCACACATCGATTACATAGAAAATACCCATGATTTCGACTCCAGCAAACTTACCGAAGAAGAGGTTAACCAGTGGGGCAGCGTACTCTTTCAGTCTGATAAAACGTTGAACGAGAAGAAAGTGGCGCTGGGTATATTGGCACATGTGGGCAATATAACAGCTTATCAGCATTTGCAAAAATACAACGAGCAGCCAGATAAGGGACTGGAAGAATGGGCTAGATTGGCTTTTGGGGAATGTACTTTATTTTTTCACGGTGATTTGTGTGGCGATGATGATAATGATGATGATTGGGTATTTACGGGCATTGGTAAGCATAATAATCAGATGCGGTATTACTATATGGTATTGCCGCCCGAAGGGAAATTGTTGGAATCGTGGCAGCATGAAATCATAGAAAAGGAAATGACTTACGTGGCGGAAGATTTAAAGTGTGAAACCATAGAATGGTTCGATTTCAAACCTCATTATGTTGGGTTTAGTATTCTTATGCCCGTTACCATCTCCGTGGCGCAGTATATTGACAAAGCCATTGCACAATGTAATGTGTTTGGTGGTTTCCTTATTACGGATTATTATTGTGGCAGTGGTATACCTGATGATAATGAAATAGCTGAGATTATCGACATTGTTATGAATGGAGAACCGGAGGAATAAGGTGGTTGTTACTTAGTCAAGGCTTTACTCCAAGTGAAGCCTTGACTTTGAATGACTCCAAGGGAAACCGTTGCTAATCGTGATATTGTAAGTTATATAAATAAGTACATATTTATTTAAAATAAAATCACTACCTTTGCTCTAGCAGTGCAATTGTCACCTGACAGTAAACATGTTGTGCTGAAGTGATACAACCTACTATGATTAATTTTGATTATCGTTTCCCTTTGTTCGATAGTATTATGTACGGTTCACTGAGCCCTTTTTTGTCAGCGAATCACTTCACTGCCGATTTTGGTGAAAGAAGTACCAGTATTGGCTTGGATGCCATCTCCGATGAAGGGATGTATGCCTTTAAGTTTTACAAACCTACAAATTTTAAATGCAAGTTTTATTACCGTAAATTGATATCCGAAACCTTTTTGTATTGTAATGAATTACTGCAGTACCTGGAGGAAAATCAGGATGCCGATACCCGGGCATATTTACGATTGACAATACTTGATAAGCATTTGAAAACCTGCTTGATAAAACTAGGGGAAACGATACAAGTCAATCACTTATCAACCAGTCTTTTTTTAAAGCCCAGTCCCGATACAGCTCAGGAATTATTCTCGAACAGTTATATTTTTCATTTATTAAAAGGTTGTTTGGTAAAAGCTTACCTCGAAGTGCAATTTGCAATGCGCGATGTGGTACAATGCCCGCTATCCGAAAATATGCTTTATACTGCTGTGGTGGGCGAACTGCCACCTGTGAATTGTTATATGAAGCGATTAACTGCTGAAAATGTCAAACAAAGGAAAAAGGCTAGTGCTGAGCCTAAAATAACCCAACCCGCGTCCGAAGTTTCTGCTGCATCCAAACCTGAAATTACGCCTCCAACGGTTGATACTAAATTTCATACCGTGAAAGATTTAGTTGAGATGAAAATAGGAAGTGATCGCACCATTCGCCGACTTTTAGAGAAAAAGGAGCTAGTAGGTATTAAACAAAAGAACAATTGGCTGATTGAAGAAACGGAACTTCAACAGTATTTGAAGGATTTGAAATCAAAAACGAACCATAAACCCAGACCATGACTGCAAAACCTCTCACTTTGAATGTATTAAAATTCGGACATGCGAATGAAAAAATTACTGTTTACCTTAGCAAAAACCCATTGCCAAACACCATTAAATTTTCTGAAAGGGATGCGTTGCAACTTAAAAATGAAAATGAGTTGGGCGATGATTGGACGGCAGTATATTCTGTTACAACATCAGATACTGTAAACACGCTTTCTGTAACTAAGGCAACTTCCCCCGAGTTTTGCAAGAATGGCGAAAGCTGTTGGTCCATTTCGTTCCTGAAGAAATACTATACACTCCAACTAACCCTCTATTTTAAATCATTGGGCATGCCCTGCCGTAATAATTTTGTGTCGGATACGGAAGTATGGGTCAAAACACAATCGCCCTATCCCAATTGTGTTGGCTACAAGGCTTATACGCTTCGGGTGCAATTCAACTATGAAGAAAAGTCGCTTGAGATGGTGTTGATTTCCGGAGAAGTGCATTCTGTTCACAACAAGTCCTTGAGCGACCCTCTTTTTTCTGAGATAAATGCTGCGGATTTTGGATGGATGGTGTATGGTCCCGAAATTCTGAAGCGTAAATTTATTACCGAAACTGCCCAACGGAATCTGAGTCAGGTCTTTCCCAGTCTCAATCCAAAACTGCGGAGTCAACTGAAATTTGCTACACCTACACCCGACAAAGGCAATCGGTATTTGAAGCAATTTGCAGAAATGGAGCTGTTTAAAAATCAATTTTTGAGTAGTGATGCCTTGACTGCATTTATGATTATCGATTTGAATTGGAAAGTACAGACTCCACGGTTTTTTGATACTGCAGCATTGAAAGAATTGCAGTTTGGTGAAGGCAAACACAACCAGCCGAAATATGGAATGCCTCAGTTTGGACCTAAAGAGCTTATCCAAGACGAAGTAGTGTTTTTCTTTATCGGTCATGTCGGCGATAAAGCACTGGCAGCCACCATCGACGATTATTTCAGGGGAAAATATCCAACAGAGTTTAAAGGAATTTCGGAATACCTAAAAATGTTGTATCGCACAGAACCACATTTAAGCATTTGGTTTAATAACAAAGAAAATCCGTTGCCTGAAATAGAAGCCGCACTGAAAGTCAAAAAGGAACAAAATGTTATTGGCAACTCCAAACGTTATGTGGCCATTTATTTGTCGCCACATTCCAAAACCACTCCATTCGATTCAATAAGGAAGATATATTTCAACTTAAAAGAGCTATTGCTTATGCATGGTATTGTGTCACAAACCATAGATGTAGCCAAGGCATGGGGTTATCAGCGTGATTTAATGCCTACACCAACTGTGATTGATAATAATAGCAACGACGGCAAAAAACCATATAGTAAAGCACTGGTTAAACCAGGGTTTCATTATAGCTTGGCGAATATTGCAGTAGCCATTTATGCCAAATTAGGAGCCACGCCCTGGTGTTTTGAATCTCAGGAATCACAGGAATTGGTAATCGGTGTAAGCGCTTATATGAGTAGGGATTTGGGCAAAAAGTACATCGGGAGTGCATTTAGCTTTACCAATGAAGGGCGTTTTCAGGGCTTTGAATGTTTTAGCGAACATCAAATCACCGAATTGGCAGGTTCAATAAAAATGGCCGTGAAAGATTTTTGTGATGCAAATAAAAATTTAAGTCGGCTGGTCATTCATTTCTACAAAAAGTTAAGCTATAGGGATTTGAAACCTATTCAAAATGCACTTGCCGAACTCAAACTCACAGTTCCAGTGGTAGTGGTTTCAATTAACAAAAGCTTTTCGGACGATTTGGTAGGATTCGACTTGTCGGCTGCACATAAAATGCCAGTTTCGGGCCATTATCTCCCCGTGAATAATTATCAGTATCTTTTGTATAACAATCAATTGAGCAAATATGGTCAAGAAAAAATGGATGAGCGGGAAGGGTATCCATTTCCATTGAAAATAAATATTCAAAAATTTATGCCCAACGAAAAGCTATCGACTTCAATGCCCGATGAGGAAATAGTTCCCATTTTTGAGCAAGTTTGTCGGTTTAGTTTATTGTATTGGAAATCCGTATCCCGCCAATGGTTGCCAGTAACGCTTCGTTATCCGGAAATGTTGGCTCAAATAGCACCACATTTCAAATACAAAGATTTGGGAGAATTGGGCAGTGAATGCTTGTGGTTTTTGTGATTAGAGCCAAGATACAAGATACAAGAGCCAAGATTTAAGAGACAATATAGGCAGTTTGATAATTCAGGCTGCTTTTTTTGTGTCCGTTTGGGAGAAAGTGCAAGCGGTCATTGGCGGACATTGCGGACATTGGAAATTTATTTTGCCATTGTCAAAAGTTTGGCACGGTCAATAGCGGTCAACTCGGACATAATTCTCTGTTGGCAAGCTAATTGCAAGCCTGTTCTGCGTAGGACACTACAGGTTTAATACAGCCAACCAAAATTATTGGTGATCAACAATAGAGTAGGAGGGCGGTTAAAGAACGATTAGAGGCGAGAAAATGAATGATCCACATTTATCGAAGAAATCAGATTGCAAAAATCTTTTTTTATTCATCCCACTAAAACTATAAAATGGGAAAATTGAATATGGGAATCCTAGGTGGATTCTCTGGAACCGTTGGAACAGTCATCGGTTCAAGTAATAAAAATGGCGACGATATCATCAGAGCCAAGTCTAAGAAAACGCGTACTTCTAACACAGAAGCGCAAGTAAATCAACGTACGAAGTTTGCACTGGTCACACAGTTTTTGCAAATGCTGAACTTCTTGCTGAGAATTGGATTCAAATCGGTTGCAGATCTTGCTGGCATGTCAGCCTACAATTATGCCTCCAAAATGGCATTAAATGATGCAATTGTTGGTACGGCTCCCGATTTTGAACTTGATTACAGTAAAGTGTTCATTAGCAAAGGAGGTTTAGCACAAGTGAAAAGTGCAACAGCTGAATTGGCTGGCGACGATGTGAATTTTCAATGGATTGACAACGAAAAAGGTGTCAGGGAAGCTGCCGATAAAGCAGTGTTGATAGTTTACAATGTAGTAAACTTTGAGTTGAGTTATTCAATTGGTGAAGTGACAAGAGGCGATTTGTCAGGCACTTTAGCAATTCCTAACGGCGAAGTAGGCGATAAATTGTTGATGTTTCTGTTCTTTCAGTCTGCTACCAACGCTTTAATGGTGTCTTCGAGCCAGTTTTTGGGAAGTGTAACAACGACTGTTTAAACTGCTATTAAATGAAAGAGCCTCCGAGTTTCGGGGGCTCTTTTAATATTGTGACAATTATTGTATGTTTAGCGTTATTTTATAATTGACAAGAGATTATTGACTTATTTAACAAACCTCTATCTTTTACATGCAAAATAACTAATTGATTATGTGTAATATAAGCTGCAATTTATTGGTCAAAATCCTCATTTCTAACAAATAAAAAATTATTTACAGCTAATGCATTGTCAATTAAAATAAAACATCTATCTTTGCAACCCGATTTGAATAAAAACCAAAGGGATATAAATTAAGTATTTAAGTTA
>JBAXAD010000041.1:0-21195 GCA_037142715.1 Paludibacter sp.
AAGAACTATTTTTCAACTATTTAAATCAATTCCTTATCTAAACGACATTGATTTACCAATACTGCTTTTGCAGCATTTTTCGAAAATTGTGATTGTTTCTTTTGCCTCTTTAACATCGTGGACTCTTAATATGTTGGCTCCGCCCATTAATGCCAACATATTGGCGGCAGTTGTTCCATTTAATGCTCCTTCAGCACTTGTTTCAAGCGTATTATATATCATTGATTTGCGAGAAATGCCAGCAAGTATTGGAACATTCAGTTCTTTAAGATAGGAAAGTTGATTTAAAAGCTGAAAGTTTTGATCAATCGTTTTGGCAAAACCAAATCCAGGGTCGATAATCACATCCTTAACACCTAATAATCTTAGTTGCGCCAATCTTTTTTCAAGAAAAAATAACACTTCTGAAACCACGTTATCATATTGAGTATGCGTTTGCATTGTTTGAGGAGTGCCTCGGGTATGCATCATTATATAAGCAACTTGCAAATCGGCTATTGTTTCAAACATTAAATTGTCTAAAGTGCCGCCTCCAATATCGTTTATCATGGCAACAGGGAAGTTTTTCACTACTTGCCGCACAACACTTGACCTAAATGTGTCAACAGAAATAATTAGGTCTGGGAATTTTTTTAGTATTAATGCCAATGCCTCCGAAACCCTTTTTATTTCTTCATCTTGCGTAACTTCATCTGCAATTGGACGAGTGGAATAACCGCCAATGTCTATAATTTGACCGCCTTGCACAATTATTTTTTCTACACATTGTAAAATTCCTTTGTCCGAAACAAATCTATTTCCTTTAAAAAAAGAATCGGGTGTGACATTTACAATGCCCATAATCAGTGGAGTAGATAAATCAACCAACTTTTTATTTAAGTTTAATTGCATTAGAGTATTGAAAATTATCAGTGATAAAGTATAGCCTATTTATAGAAATGCAAATGTAAGAAAATATAGCGATTTACTTGTAACAATGATGAAAAATAGAAAAAAACACTAATACGAATACTTTTTTGCCATTAATCTAGTTATTAGAATATGAGATTTTTATCTAAATCGAAAAAAAAAAAATATCATTAGCAATTTTGAAGAAAAAAAACACTATTTTTGCAGAGCCATTATTAAAATTGGGTTATTCTTTATTTATTATACTTTTATGAATTTGAAAACTATAGCTAAATTATCGTCATTATTTTTGGTAATTACAATGATTGGATGTGCCTCTAAATCCTCCAACGATGGTTATTCTGCCCTAACAGGGTGGAAATACAATGATAAAAACGGAACAGGGTTCGCCGTGAAAAGTAAATTTATTACTGAAATACCGAATGGAATGGTTGCCATAGAAGGTGGTTCTTTTACAATTGGTGAAAAGGGCGAATTTGTTACAGCTCCCCGTGATAGCAAACCTCGCCGGATTACTGTGAGTTCATTTTATATGGATCAATATGAAATTAGAAATTTGGATTGGCGTGAATATACCAACTGGATGCAGGTAGTTTTTGGTAAAACGGCTCCGAAGTTGGTGGCAAAAGTTCAGCCAGATGGCAAAGTGTGGCGCGAAGAATTGGCTTACAACGAACCATATTTGGAAAATTATTTTTCGCATCCTGCCTTCAATCAATATCCTGTAGTCGGAGTTACATGGGAGCAAGCCATGGATTATTGTACTTGGCGAACCGACCGTGTTAATGAATTGGCTTTGATTAATGCCGGTGTTATTTCAGCACCAAATTTCAAGAAAATCCCAAAGGATGCAGATTCAATAGCAAGTGTTTTTGTTTTTAATACTCAAAAGTATTTGTTGCAAGATGCTTACAAACCAAAAGCTGGCAAAAATCCCAAACGGAATTTAAACGACTCTATTAGAAAAGTAGATATGTCTGATGGTATTATGTACTCAGCATACCGGCTTCCTACTGAAGCTGAATGGGAGTTTGCTGCCTATGCGATTATCTCTGGTAAAAATGGATTGGTTCCAGAAGGGAAAATGTATCCTTGGGCAGGTTCACAGGTACGCAATCCATCAAAAAAGGAACTAGGTCAAATGCAGGCTAATTTTGTACGTGGACGTGGTGATATGATGGGGACTTCGGGTAGCTTGAATGATAGAGCAACAATTACTGCTCCAGTAGATTCCTACTTCCCAAATGATTTTGGATTGTTTAATATGGCTGGAAATGTAAATGAATGGGTTTTGGATGTTTACCGCTCTACCACTTATGATGATGTAGCTGAATATAATTCATTTAGAGGTAATAAGTATTTGACTCCCAAGGTATCAAGTGTGGATGCTACTGGTCATGACTTATATGTAGTTGATGAACTTGGACGTATTGCCACTGAAGTTGCCAAAGGCGATGATGTTCGTAATTATAAAGATGGTGATGCAAGTACTCAATTATCAAGTGATTATACCCAATTTGGTGATTCAAGTGAAATAAATGCTTTGATAAATGCTGGGAAAAAGAATGACATCACAGATGTTTTACGACCAAGAATAACTAATAAAACCCGTGTTTATAAAGGTGGGTCATGGAAAGATCGTATCTATTGGCTCAATCCATCTACCCGTCGTTATTTAGATCAAGACAAATCAAGTAGTGACATTGGTTTCCGTTGCGCAATGAGTATGATTGGCAATATTGACCAAAAGTAATATCTTATGTATTTGCACTAATTACAAAAAAACACTCGTTCTATTAGAACTAGTGTTTTTTTGTATCTATTATAACTATTTTCCAATGAAAATTAGTACTTTTGCACTCTCAAAATAGGATTACAAACATAATTTTTTTAGAAATTGAATGACATGAAGAGAACCATAATTGTTGATGCACTAAAACGAACTGATTTTGGTTCAGAAGTAAATATAAAAGGTTGGGTGAGAACACGTAGGGGAAATAAGAATGTAAGTTTTATTGCATTGAATGATGGCTCCACTATTCATAACATACAGTTAGTTGTTGATAATGAGAAGTTTGGGGATGAGTTTTTGAAGCCAATTACTACTGGTGCTTGTTTAAGCGTGACAGGAAAATTAGTTGAATCAGTTGGGCAGGAACAAACCGTCGAAATTCATGCTGATGATATTTTAATTTACGGTACAGCTGACTCCGAAACATACCCTTTGCAAAAGAAAGGGCACACCATGGAGTTTTTGCGCGAAATAGCGCACTTACGACCACGTACCAATACTTTTGGTGCCATCTTTCGCATTCGTCACCACATGGCCATGGCCATACATTCATTCTTCCACGAACGTGGTTTCTTCTATTTCCATACACCAATTATTACAGCTTCCGACTGTGAAGGTGCAGGACAAATGTTTCAGGTTACGACAATGAACTTGTACGACCTAAAAAAGGATGAAGCTGGTGCAATTGATTATAGCAACGATTTTTTTGGAAAACAAGCCAGCTTAACTGTTTCTGGACAGTTGGAAGGTGAATTGGCGGCCATGTCTATGGGTGCAATTTATACTTTTGGTCCTACTTTTCGGGCTGAAAACTCCAATACACCACGTCACTTGTCGGAATTTTGGATGATTGAACCAGAAGTTGCCTTCAACGAGATTGAAGAAAACATGCAGCTGGCACAGGATTTCATTCAGTACTGTATTCGTTGGGCATTGGAACATTGTAAAGATGATTTGAATTTTCTTTGCAAAATGTACGACAAAGAATTGATCGAACGCTTGAATTCGGTGGTGGAAGATGATTTTATTCGTTTGACTTATACCAAAGGCGTTGAAATACTTGAAGCAGCTATTGCCAAAGGCCATAAATTTGAATTTCCTGTGGGTTGGGGAACTGACTTGCAGTCGGAACACGAACGCTACTTGGTAGAAAAACATTTCAAGAAACCAGTAATTCTTACCGATTATCCAAAGGAAATCAAATCATTCTATATGAAACAGAATGATGATGGAAAAACGGTGCGCGCCATGGATGTTTTGTTCCCGAAAATTGGAGAAATAATCGGCGGTTCACAACGTGAAGAGGATTATGATAAATTGAAAAATCGCGCCGACGAAATGGGTGTTCCCACAAAAGATATTTGGTGGTACCTGGATACTCGTCGATTTGGAACTGCACCACATGCAGGTTTTGGACTTGGATTTGAGCGTTTGTTGCTTTTTGTAACAGGTATGACCAATATCAGAGATGTAATTCCATTTCCACGTACGCCTAAGAATGCAGAATTTTAAACAATCAGAGGTTTGAAATTGATTTTTCAAAAACATTTCAAAGAATATTTGCAAAATCTGCCCTTTTTTCTAAGTTTCTGTAAACAAAAATGAACCAAGTTGGTTGTATAAAATAACTATAATTAATCACTCTATATTAGAATGGACAAAACTAAAATTAACGAATTGGACAATGTAGTCGTTCGTTTCTCAGGCGATTCAGGTGACGGAATGCAACTTACTGGAACGCTTTTCTCCAATCTCTCCGCAATATTAGGAAATGAGATTTCCACTTTCCCCGATTATCCTTCCGAAATTCGCGCTCCATTAGGTACTTTGGGTGGCGTTTCTGGTTTTCAGGTTCATCTTGGTTCTAGTAAAATATATACTCCCGGCGACGATGCAGATGTGTTAGTGGCAATGAATCCAGCAGCTTTGAAAGTAAATGCGAAAAGCGTAAAAAAAGGTGGCGTTATAATTTTTGATACTGATGCTTTTGAAAAATCCGATTTGGTAAAGGCAGACTTCAAAACTGATAATCCTTTTGAAGAGTTAGGGATTTCTGAGGCAACCCAGTTAATTCCAGCACCGCTGTCTACCCTTACGCAAAGCAGCTTGGAAGGTTTTGGTTTCGACAATAAAACAGTATTGCGTAGCAAAAATATGTTTTCATTGGGATTGATTTGTTGGTTGTTTAATCGTCCAATAGACCAAGCCATTCACTTTTTGGAAAACAAATTTGGAAAGAAACCAGACATTTTACATGCAAACGTTAAAGTGTTGACCGATGGTTTTAACTACGGAAATAATTTGCATTTATCTATTTCTACTTATTTGGTTGAAAAATCACACGATACACCCAAAGGAACTTATACCAGCATTAGTGGTAACAAAGCTACTGCTTGGGGATTAATTGCTGCTTCACAAAAATCAGGTTTGGAGTTATTTTTAGGAAGTTATCCAATCACTCCTGCCACCGATATTATGCACGAACTGGCTTTGCGCAAAGACATGGGCGTAAAAGTGGTTCAGGCTGAAGATGAAATTGCTGGTGTTGCTTCGGCTATTGGTGCTGCATTTGCTGGCAGATTAGCTGCAACAAGTACTTCTGGTCCTGGTTTGGCATTGAAAGCTGAAGCCATTGGCTTGGCTGTAATGGCCGAATTGCCATTGGTTGTTGTAGATGTTATGCGTGGTGGTCCTTCAACTGGATTGCCAACCAAGACAGAACAAACCGACTTGCTGCAAGCACTTTATGGTCGTAATGGTGAAAGCCCAGTAGTGGTTATGGCTGCAAGTACGCCAGCTGATTGCTTCCACTTTGCTTTTATGGCGAGTAAAATTGCATTGGAATATATGACTCCGGTTATATTATTGACCGATGCTTTTATTGGCAATGGAACTTCGCTTTGGAAACTGCCAAAACTGGCTGAATTGCCCGAAATTACTCCTCACTTTGTAAGTCCATATATGGAAAATTATAAAGTAACCTCCAGGGATGAAAATACAAAAGTAAGATATTGGAGTGCGCCTGGAACTGAAGGATTTGGACATAGAAATGGTGGTCTTGAAAAAGACTATTTTACGGGTACTATTTCTTCCGATTCGATGAATCATGAAAAAATGGTGGCTACTCGCGAACAGAAAGTAAACAATGTGAGCCAGATAATTCCTGAAGCGAAAGTGGAAGGCAATGCCTCTGCCGATTTATTGGTAATTGGTTGGGGTGGAACGCATGGACATTTGATGACTGCCGTAAATTCTATCAACAAAAAGGGTGGAAAAATTGCTTTAGCGCATTTCAACTATATTAATCCACTGCCAAAGAATGCCGTTGACCTTATTAAGGGTTACAAGAAAGTGGTTGTTTGTGAATTAAACAGCGGACAATTTGCCACTTTTTTACGTTCTAAAGTTTCTGGAGTTGAATTTTTGCAATACAACAAAGTACAAGGTCAACCTTTTACAGCTGTTGAATTGGAAGAGAAATTTGCGGAATTACTAAAATAGTTTTCAACTAAGATAATTTCGTATTCAGTTTATTGCACTATCATTCATCAAAAGAAAAAATCAATTGTCTTTAATAAGCAAAAACTCCCATCATGGAATCTAATATATCAACAGTAAAATACGTAGCAAAAGACTTTAAAAGTGACCAATATGTACGTTGGTGCCCTGGATGCGGCGATTATGCAGTACTGAATACACTCCAAAAAGTAATGGCTGAAATAGGTGTGCCTCCACACCAAACTGCCGTAATCTCTGGTATCGGATGTTCTTCACGTTTACCTTATTACATCAGTGGTTATGGCTTTCATACAATACACGGACGTGGTGCAGCAGTGGCTACAGGTGTGAAAGTGGCCAATCCTAAATTGTCGGTGTGGCAAATTACTGGTGACGGTGATTGCTTGGCAATTGGAGGTAATCATTTTATTCACAGCGTACGACGCAATGTAGACATTAATGTTTTGTTGTTCAACAATCAGATTTACGGACTAACAAAAGGTCAATATTCACCAACTACCAAAAAAGGATTTGTAACCAAATCTTCGCCATTCGGAACAGTTGAACGTCCGTTTCGTCCTGCTGAACTGACTTTTGGAGCGCGCGGAACATTCTTTGCACGTTTGCTGGATGTAGATTTGAAAAACTCTCAAATTTCAATAACAGCTGCAGCTAATCATGCTGGAACTTCGGTGGTTGAATGCCTTGTGAATTGCGTTATTTTCAATGATGGAGCTCATGGTTATTTGGCAGAAAAAGAAAATCGCGCCGATAGATTAATCATGCTGGAACACGGCAAACCAATGATTTTTGGAAAGGAGCTGAACAAAGGTTTGGTACTTGACGGTTTTACTTTGAAAGTGGTCACTATTGGTAAAAATGGTGTGACTGAAAAAGATATTTTGGTACACGATGCTAGTTGCGAAGATTCTACACTACAATTGAAGTTGGCTTTGATGGAAGGTCCTGAATTGCCAATTGCTATGGGTGTGATTCGCGATGTGGTTGAAGAAACCTACGATGCTGCTGTTGAGAAACAGATTGCCGATGTGCAAGCCAAATCGAAAATAAAATCCTTTGACGACCTGATTGCTACTTGTGAGCAATGGGAAATGTAAACAAAGAAGTTACCTATAATATACCGATATGAGCTAACTACTTGTATCGGTTTTTTTAGCAATAATTGTTCAAGCACTCATAAGACATTCACATGAAACAACTAATTTTATTTCTGGCATTGACCATTTCAGTGCTTTGCAACGCACAAGCGACTGACGATAGGGCTTATTTGGTAAAGGTAGGAGATACTGCTCCTAATTTTACAATGAAACTGACTAATGGGAAGATAGTAAAACTCTCTGACTTGAAAGGAAAAGTGGTTATGCTACAGTTTACTGCCAGTTGGTGCAGTGTTTGTCGCAAGGAAATGCCATTTATCGAAAAAGATATTTGGCAAAAACACAAGCAAAATCCAAACTTTGTGTTGATGGCTATTGACCGTGACGAGCCACTTGCTACAGTTCGGAAATTTGCTACATCCATTCCCATCACTTATCCGATTGGATTGGACCCGAAAGCTGATATTTTTGCTTTGTATGCTGTGCGTGAGGCTGGTATTACACGTAATGTAATTATCGACAAGACTGGTAAAATTGTACTGCTCACGCGTTTGTACACTGTAGAAGAGTTTGCAAAAATGACTAAGTTGATTGATGAGATGTTGAAATAAGGTTCAATAACATGCAATTTATTTCCCCAACATTTTCAAATCCCATTCCATGTAATCATTTCTTCAATCATTTTTTACTTGTCAATCATTATATTAGCCTTTTTCTAAGGCTGTATTATTTGTTTCCATCTATACATTTTTGTCTCAACACGGCAACCAACACAAAGTTCTGATTGCCACGATTTTCTCACAAAAAATAATTGCTCACGTATTTACAGCGTGAATTGCTAAATACAAGTTAATGAAATGCCCATATTGCGTTAAAAACTAGTAATGTGTCGGCGTTAAAGCTTTTCAAATGGCTGTTAAACGAAGAAATAAATCTATCTTTGTATCCGAATAATTTGTATAAATCTCTTATCCAATAGAATGAAAGCAGTTTTTAAAGTCGGTTTTTTAGTGTTGTTTTTTTCTTTCACATCTTCTATTCATGCTCAAAAGTCAGCAACTGTAACTTCTACAAACCTTTCTGCTGAAAAAACGAACTCTAAAACTTCTCCAAAGTTTGCAATTGAAGCTGGTTATATCAATCCTGTTCGTTATGGTTCTGGGGTGAGTTCTACTTATTTTAATGGTGGACGGCTTGGATTAACTGCTAATTACGACCTCAAAAATAATTTTAGTTTACTTACAGGTGTGCTTTATTCTGTTGTATATTCCAATAAACAACAAGGTTATCCAAACTCCGCTTTCGTTACATACAAAACGCTCGGACATTTTCTTGACATTCCACTACGAGCTACTTATAATCTTCCAATTTCTAAAACATTGAAGGTTTTTGCTTTTGCTGGTCCAAATTTAAATATTGGTTTATATCAAAAACAAGATATTACTTCTACTCAAACTTACTTGGCAACCGACCCACTTTTTATTGAGCCCAATACGATAGATTTCTACAAAGAATCTATTTTAAACCGATTAAACCTTCAAATTGGCGTTGGTGGTGGTGTGCAATGGAAACATTTACAACTCAAATCGGGTTATGACTTTGGAATCAATAATTTACACAAAGTGGATACTGGCAATTTATACCAAAAAGGTTGGTACGTTACTTTTTCATACGAGTTCTAATTGATTTATTGCTTGAATAATTTGAAAATAACTTCAAAAAAGGCTAAACTCAATTTCAGGGTTTGGCCTTTTTCATTAAACTGATGTTGCAACTCCGATTTTTGTTAATAAAATAAAGTATATCAACAAGTTATGAGAGTACTTGTCACCACGCGTTTGCTGCCCGAAGGATTTTTGGAACTTCAAAAACACTTTGAAGTTGTTTTTCCAGAAAATGAGATTTTTTCCAAGGACGAAATCATTAAACTGTTGCCCAATTTCGACGCATTATTGCCCACTTTTCAGTTCAAGGTGGATAAAGATGTAATTGATGCAGGCATTGGAAGACTTAAAATTATATCCAATTATGGAGTTGGGTACAATAATATCGATGTGGAATATGCCGCTCAAAATGGAATTGTGGTGACTAACACGCCCGATCCAGTGATTGAGCCAACCGCAGAACTCACTTTTGCATTAATGTTGGCAGCAGCAAGACGAATTTCAGAATGTGACCAGAAATTACGCATTCCAAATGGTCTGAAATGGGGCGTTTTGGAAAATTTGGGGCAATCACTTAATGGTAAAACGCTCGGCATTATTGGTTTGGGTCGCATTGGACAAGCTGTGGCCAAAAGAGCTTTGGCTTTTGGAATGAAAATTGTTTACCACAATAGAACGAAACTTTCGGCAGAAATAGAAGATTTATTTCATGCGCAATACCTGGACTTAAATGAGTTGTTGAAAACGTCAGATGTCGTTACTTTACATACTCCTTTGACAGCAGAAACCAACCATTTGATGAATGATGATCGATTAAAGCTAATGAAACCTTCATCTATTTTGGTGAATACCTCGCGTGGTCCCGTGGTGGATGAATTTGCATTGGTTGACGCATTGAGAAATAAATGGATTTATGCAGCAGCATTGGATGTGTTTGAATATGAACCGAGTATACATCCTGCTTTGTTGGAACTCGATAACGTGATTTTGGCACCACACAATGGAACTGCCACCGTAGACGCACGAAATGAAATGAGTAAATTTGCGGCACAGAATATTATTCGGTTCTTTGACGGCGAAACAAATATTACGAGGGTAAATTAAAAGGTTCAGTTTTTAATGCTGTCTTAAACCTTTTGATTGAAAAATAGTCAATAAAAACAATACAAACATCCTTTTGGCCAAAGCCAAAAATATATGAATCTAACCGAAGAAGAGCTACAAATTCAACTCAATCAGCCATTTAAAAGAAGTGGTGCTTTTTCTGTGCTTGTTCGTATGTATCAAGAACGGCTTTATTGGCACATTCGCAAAATGGTATTGTCGCACGATGATGCCAACGATGTGTTGCAAAATACCTTTTTGAAAGCATGGAACGGCTTAGATGGATTTAGAGGTGAGTCGAAACTGTCCACATGGTTGTATCGAATTGCTACTAATGAAACATTGACATTTTTGACCAATAAACGCCTTCGAAATATAAGTTCAATGGACGATGTGGAGGACGTATTGCTTCAAAATTTACGCGCAGATAGTTATTTTAACGGTACGGAAATTCAACTGAAATTACAAGAAGCCATTCTTACTTTGCCCGAAAAGCAGCGTTTGGTTTTTAATATGAAATATTTCGAAGATATTACCTATGAGCAAATGGAAGCAGTGCTTGGTACCTCTGTAGGAGCACTTAAAGCTTCGTATCACCATGCTGTAAAGAAGATTGAGAAATTCTTTGCCGACGAGGACTGACAGAATTTTAGGTTACAATGAATTAATAATTGGTTTATTATTGTTGTCTTAAAATTCAATGAAACATTCAAAAAGAATAATTCTAATTAAACCAATGCAATTATGAATAGTCAAACAAACAGAATGAAAAATATGAAACACATATCACTTGACGAAATTGGAAAGGAATTACCTTTTGGAGTTCCCGAAAATTATTTCAATCAATTTGCAACTCAAATGGATGAGCAAATTGGTTTCAATGCTGCAACCAGACGCAAACTGTTGAAGCCGTGGATGTATATAGCTGCAATGTTTGTTGGTATATTGTTAATGGGTCCCGTTTTTTATCGTATTTATCAGAACAATACAGTCAAAAATGCCGAAAATTATGAATCTTATGTATTGTCGCAAATCGATGAATCCTCATTAATGGATTGTTATGTAGATAATTCAGCGAAGTAATTCCCTATTGTTTCGGAATAGCTTCTTTTTTGATATTTCACTTATTAATATACTGATTATGAAAACAATAAAAAATATTCTTATAATACTACTTGTTGCTACAAGCACTATTATTAATGCCCAAGAGATTAGTACAAGCCCTAAGGTAAATGAAATGCATGCCCAAAAATGGAAATACATGGTTGAGCAAGCTAAATTGACTCAAAAAGAGGTGGATGCAGTATTGCCCGTTTTTATGGAATACGAAAAATCAGTATGGAACCTACATGATACAAAACGCGATTTTTTCAAGACGGTTCAACAAATGGAGAAAAACTCCAAACCAAATTACTCACAACTTAATGATCAGTACTTTGAACTCGAAATAAATCAAGCACAGCTTTTTAAAAATTATCATTTAAAATTGCGAAAACTTCTATCACCCGAAACGTTATTCAATTATTACAAAGCTGAACGTGCTTTTAAGCGCAAGTTATTACAAGATATGCCCAATATGCCTCAACGGACTTCACGTCCTAATTGAGAATGTCACTTTTTTCTAACTTTTTTCAGAAATTATTTTGACTAGAGGTAGAAATACACTATCTTTGCAGTCCGAAAAACAGGGTACCTTGGCCGAGTGGCTAGGCACCGGTCTGCAAAACCGATCACGGCGGTTCGAATCCGCCAGGTACCTCCACTAAAACCTTCTTCGAGTTGTTTTGCAACTTAAAAGAAGGTTTTTTTATTACAAACGTTTGCATCATTTCTCATGAGAGTATTGTCTTCCAACTTTTTTATTGCGTTTAATTTTCGTAATTTTGTACCCAATATAAAATTGTCAGTATTATGAAAATACAATTCAAAATAAATTATGTAACCCAGTGGGGGCAAACCATATACGTCTTATTGCATTCCCTCAAAGAAATTACATTTGAAAATTCGGAAGTTTATGAGATGCAATGTAATGATAATTATGAGTGGACAGCAGGGATTTTAATCAAAGAACCTGTTGATTTCATATCTTATCAGTACGCTATTCTAAATTCTGATAAATCATTTGACTGTGAATATGGTGCTATACGCTCAATTCCATGCAATTTATCTCAAGAAACAGTAGAAGTTCAAGACTTCTGGCGAGGACCATTTGGGGATTCTCCTTTTGTGACTTCTGCTTTTTCTGAATGTTTTTTTAAAAGAAAAAAATCAAAATCTACGGTTGCAACTGCTGATAAAAACTTGATTTTACGATTAAATTGTCCACAAATGGAGCCCAATAGGCACATTGCGGTTATCGGAAATCAGGATGCACTTGGTAATTGGGACGAAAAGAAGAAAGTTAAACTTGATGACTCACAATTTCCAGTTTGGAATGTTGCCTTAAATTCAGACAAATTCATCTACCCCATTGAATATAAGTATTTGATTGTGGATACTTTGACAGATGAAGTGCTGGCGTGGGGTGGAGGTCCAAATAGAAGAATAGAACATATTGATAGCCAGGTGATAACTTTTGTTACCGATGAGCATTTTATCCGCAAAATTCCTTCATGGAAAGCTTCGGGAGTTGCAATTCCAGTTTTTTCGCTTAGAAGCGAGGATGGTTTCGGAATAGGTGAGTTCAATGATTTGAAAAAAATGGTGGATTGGGCGAAAAAAACTGGTCAACGAATGATTCAAATTCTTCCCATCAACGACACCATATTATATCATACCAATTACGATTCATACCCTTATAATGCAGTTTCGGTTTATGCTCTGCATCCAATATATCTGCACTTGGAAAGTGTTGGTAAACTGAAAGATAAAAAGCTTAGAGCCTATTTTGAAACGCAGAAACAGGAACTCAATGCCAAAACATTTTCTGATTACGAAAATGTAATGAAAATTAAATGGGAGTTCTTTAAAGCAATTTTTCAACAGGATGGGGATACTATTTTGGTTTCTGATGAATTCAAACATTTTTTTGAGACTAACAAAGAATGGCTAGTACCTTATGCGGCATTTTCATATTTGCGTGATGTGAATGGAACGCCTGAGTTTGGAAAATGGAATGAATACGCTTTGTATAATAAAGTTGAAATTGAATCGCTATCACAACCCCAAACTCCTCATTATAAAGATATAGCATTATATTATTTCTTGCAATTTCATTTGCACAAACAGCTTATTGAAGTTCACAATTATGCACGTGCCAATGGTATTGCTTTCAAGGGTGATATTCCAATTGGGGTTAGCCCCCGCAGCGTAGATGCATGGGTTGACCCTCAGCTTTTCAACACGCAAATGCAAGCCGGCGCACCACCCGATGATTTTTCTGTAACTGGTCAGAACTGGGGATTTCCGACCTACAATTGGGAATTGATGGAAAAAGATGGATACCAATGGTGGCGCAAGCGTTTTCAAAAGTTGGCAGAGTATTTCGATGCTTATCGTATTGATCATATTCTCGGTTTTTTCAGAATTTGGGAAATACCTGTGGATGCAGTTTGGGGTTTAACCGGTAGTTTTCATCCCGCTTTGCCTTTTTCTCGTACCGAGCTGGAATCTAAAGGATTATGGTGGGACGAAAATAGATTTTTGAAACCATTTTTGAAAGAGCACGTACTTTATGCAACTTTCGGAAAATATACCGATGAAGTAATTCACAACTATTTTTTAACGGATGGCTGGCAGCAATTCAAATTTAAACCAGAATTTGATACTCAAAAAAAGATAGAAATCCATTTTGCTTCTTTGGGCTATAATTTTAGAAAGGAAGATATTGTAATCCGTGATGGTTTGTATGCACTACATTGCGAGGTGCTTTTTGTGCGTGATTTACGAAATCCAGAACTTTTTCATCCACGTATTTCGATGCACAGTTCTGCCACTTTTCGCGATTTGCCTGATGAAACTCGCCGTTTACTGGATAAAATTTATGTCGATTTTTTCTATCATCGTCATACTCAATTCTGGAAACAAAAAGCAATGGAAAAGTTGCCAGCGTTGATTTCAGCAACCAATATGCTTGTCTGCGGAGAAGATTTAGGCATGGTGCCAGATTCTGTGCCTGAAGTCATGAATGCATTGGAGATTCTCAGTTTGGAAATTCAAAGAATGCCAAAGAAACCAAATACTGAGTTTGCAATGCCAGCCGAGGCGCCATATCTGTCCGTATGTACTACTTCTACGCACGATATGAATCCCATTCGTGCTTGGTGGGAGGAAGATCCTATTTTGACGCAACGGTTCTACAATAGAGCTTTGGGAATGCAAGGTACTGCACCTGCAACTTGCGAACAATGGATAGCTGAAAAGATTATTGAACAACATTTGCAATCTAATGCCATGTGGATTATTCTCCCTTGGCAAGACTGGATGGCATTGGATACAAAACTGTGCCATGAACATCCTAATGCTGAGAGAATTAATGTGCCAAGCAATCCGCGTAATTTCTGGTGTTACAGGATGCACATTACTTTGGAACAGTTATTAAAAGAAGATGAATTTAATCAACGAATATCTGAAATGATTGCAATTTCAGGAAGATGATTTCAGTTGCTAGTGATACTTAAAATCCAAATTAAATAATAAACAACAAATAAAACGAAGAGACAACTCGGAACTCAAAACCCGGAACACGAAACTAACATGAGCGACCAACGGTATAATTTAAGAGGTGTATCAGCTTCTAAAGAAGATGTTCACAATGCCATTAAAAATATAGATAAAGGATTGTATTCCAAGGCATTTTGTAAAATTATTCCTGATTTTTTGGGGAATGATCCTGAATACTGCAACATTATGCATGCTGATGGAGCTGGCACAAAATCATCATTGGCTTACGTTTACTGGCGCGAAACTGGTGATATTTCTGTTTGGAAGGGAATAGCTCAGGATGCGCTTATTATGAATATCGACGATTTGCTTTGCGTAGGTGCTACTGACAATATATTGCTTTCATGTACCATCGGCCGGAATAAAAATCGCATTCCTGGCGAAGTTATTTCCGCTATTATCAACGGTACGAATGAAATCGTTGAAGAACTACGCGATATGGGGGTGAATATTTACCCTACTGGTGGCGAAACTGCTGATGTGGGCGATATTGTTCGCACTATCATTGTGGACAGTACTGTAACTTGTCGTATGAAACGTTCAGAAGTTATTGATAATGCTAATATTGAGCCAGGAGATGTAATTGTTGGTCTTTCTTCTTCTGGGCAGGCTAGTTACGAAAAAGAATACAATGGCGGGATGGGTAGCAATGGTTTGACATCCGCACGACACGATGTATTCGCAAATTATTTGGCTGTAAAATACCCCGAAAGTTACAACGTTGAAATTCCACAAGACTTAGTCTATTCAGGTTCTTGTAAGCTAACAGACGAAATTGACGGTTTGGGAATTGATGCTGGAAAGTTGGTTTTATCACCAACTCGTACGTACGCCCCAGTGGTCAAAAAATTATTGGAGGAATTGCGTCCTAATATTCATGGCATGGTGCATTGCTCTGGTGGTGCACAAACGAAAATCCTCCATTTTATTGAAAATCTGAAAGTTGTGAAAAACAACCTATTCCCAGTGCCACCACTTTTTCAACTTATTCAAAAAGAATCGGGTACCGATTGGAAAGAAATGTACAAGGTATTTAACATGGGGCATCGATTGGAAGTATATTTACCTGCAGAATTTGCCCAGCAAGTAATTTCAATTTCTAAATCATTCAACATTGATGCGCAAATAGTTGGCTATTGTGAAGCTTCTGACAAAAAAGAATTGTTGATTGAAAGTGAATTTGGTAGGTTTGAATATTGATTTCAGTCAAATGACAAAGGTCTGAAGTTAAAGGACATTTGACCTTAGACTTTTGTCATAATAAAAGCGATCCAATATTGCTGGTAAATAGTTTTACTGCAATGGCTAAAAGGATGATTCCAAAGAACTTACGCAGTATATAAATACCCCCTTCACCAATAAATTTCTCGATTTTTGAAGTTGATTTCAATACGAAAAACACAAATATCAAGTTTAGTATTAGTGCTGTAATGATATTTTCGGTTGCGTATTCTGCCCTCAAGGAAAGTAAAGTGGTAAACGAGCCAGGCCCTGCAATAAGCGGAAATGCGATAGGAATTATTGATGAACCACCTTCTGGACCTTTGTTCCTGAATAACTCCACATCCAATATCATCTCCAATGAAAATATGAAAATTATTAACGCGCCAGCAACGGCAAACGACTGAATATCAACGCTAAATAACTTTAGTACCGCTTCTCCTGAAAATAAAAATCCGATAAGTATTAATAATGCCACTGCACTAGCTTTTGCTGCATGTACAGTTTGTCCTTTGCGTTTGATATTGAGTATGATAGGAATAGAACCCAAAATGTCAATAATGGCAAAAAGAACCATGAAGGCACTCGTTATTTGAATAAAACTGAAGTTCATTGAAGTTGTTTGAGTGTTTTTTTATTTACCGCTCTTCTTTCGCTATCAAATATCCAACCCCATTTGTTGAAGTACCGAATTAAATTTACAATATGTATAAAAAGCATTTTGTAGCTCGAATAGGAAGCTTGTGCATATTGATGAATTATTTCAACTTCTGGGTAAAATACCGTCCTGAAGTTTCTGTGTATTCTTCTGGACAAATCAATATCTTCGGGATACATAAAAAAACGTTCATCGAACATCCCTACTTGTTGAATGGCCTCAGTTCTCAAAAACATAAAACAACCTGAAAGATAAGGTACATCCATTTCGTGATTATAACCAGATGTACGCAATTCAAACTTTGCAATGCGTTTTACAGTCCATTTTTTTGGAAGAAAACGTCTAAAAATAAAATCAAATGGAGTTGGAATTAGTTTACAAAGATACTGTATTTCTCCTGATGGATAGAGGACTTTGGGCATTAATAATCCGATATCTGAATTATTATTCATGAAATTTTCAATTTTGGATAAAATGGTAGGCTCAAATTCAATATCAGGATTCACTACTAAATGGTAAGGAATTTTCTGCTCCAACGTTTTGCGTAATGCAATGTTATGGGCAGCACCGTAACCTATATTTTTATTGATAAATTGATAGAATACACCCAAAGTGCTAAATTGAACTTGTTCTGTTGGTGAATTGTCAATAAGGTACACTTTTGAAACAACATCTGATTTTAGAAGTATAGCTACTAAGGATGCAATTTCTTCAAAACTATGTTTGTAAATAACAATCGAAACGTTTATCATTGGATTGTTTTTAAAGTATTTGAGCGTATCAATACATTTGTTGAAACAATATGTGCAGCACAGAATTTACAGAATAGAAACAAGAACTTAATCAATCATATCTTTTAAGTATTTCTTTCCAGTAAGTATAGAAATGATTAGAAATCCACCAAGAAACCCACCAAAAACTATTCCTTTGGCTTTACCGATTTTCTCTTTCTTTAATGGCATTCGTGGAGTGTCAATGATTTGTACAAGAGGAGTTTCTCTTGCTAAATCAAGTTTAAGAGTTTCTAGATTTTTAAGCACTTCGGCATAAACTGCTGCATACAATTGTGCATTGTTTTCCTGTTTAATTTTGGGAACAGCTGCGAACTGAAGTGCTGGATTAATGTTTACAGGAGAGTACCCTGCACTTTTAAATAAAGCCGATTCATAAAGATTTTTTATGGAGTCTGCAGTATGTTCCATCATGTTGATGTTTGACCTGCTTTGTGAAGTCCTTGTATCACTGTAAAACTGATAGGTCTGGTCCATTAATTTTTCAACGAAAAGCTTAGAGAATAACTCATCTTTACTTGTAAAATCAACATTGACGATATTGATTTTTTTACTTTTACGTATAACTTTTAAATCCTGCGTTTCTATTATTTCAGTAAAAATGGTATTTAAAACACTATCCTGGGTACGTGTGAAATCTACACGTTTTTGATTTACAGGAAACTTTAGTTTTTGCAACTCAGGTTTGTCGGTTTCTTTAGCCCAATCTTTCCTCAAATCGTTAGATTTAATATAAACCTCTACCAAGTTTTCTTTAACTCCTTTGTAATCAACAGGTGTAAGCAGCGTTTGTTCTATTGCATATCTCGATTGAATGATTTCTAATAAATTATCACCACTAAAAGCGCCATTAGTTCCACCCATTAAACTGCCAAATCCAAAAGATGATGCAAGGTCAGCAAGGCCACCTCCACTACTTTTTTCTACCAATGAAAATGATAAATGGGCTGTATATTTAGGTTTGATTAGTAGAGATGCAACCAAACCCAGTAAACCCCCACTCAGACCAAAAATTAGTATGATAATCCATTTGTTGACCAAAAATTTCCACCAGGTAATTAAGTTTTGAAACAACTCTTTAGTTAGAGCTTTTTCTTCGCTAAAATCATTATGTTTTTCAGACATTTTTTTATTTTTTTATTATGGAATATACAAGTGTTGACACTGTCATTATGGAACTCAAAATTGAAACAGTTTCAACTGGTGATAACTTGCTTTTGATATCTATAGGTTTCTCAGGGATTACTATACGTGCTCCAGGTTTAACTTTAGGATAGAATTTGATGCCTAAAAAGTTATAAGTGCTTTTAGCAGTACCATTAGCATAAAGTACAAATGCACTACTTTTTTGTGCTCTATCCGAGAATCCACCAGCATTGCTAACATAATCTCTGAAACTCATACTTTTATCGTAGCGTACATAAGTTGGAAACAAAACCTCACCAATAACACGAATTGTTTGTAATTGACGTGGTATAAAAAGAACATCGTTTTCTTCTAAGTTGAGATCATATTTACTACCTGGAGAGTCCATGATCTCTTTAAGATTAATACCAACAACTCCGTCTGATTTAAAAATTTCATTTACCACTTTTGTTCCAGACATCTTGTTTTGAATTGAATCCACATTTGAGTATGACTGTTGTAACATAGGATTTCCTGCAGTTGCTTTCATCAATGACAAATCCATTGTGTTATCATTTTTGTTTTGAACTTGCTTTTTAGCATTTTCGGCAATGATACGTTGCAGCTTTTTTTCTACATCATTGACTTTTTCACTTCGCAACAGAAAAGCTCCTAACGGATATGCATATTTTGTGAAACCTCCAGCACGTTTAATTATATCCGAAATTTTTTCAGCTTTACTTGTAATGTTATAGTTTCCAGGCATAACAACCTCTCCATCTACAGTGACCATTCGTATTCCTTCAAATCCAGAAATGGTGCGAATGATGACTTGGTCATCTTTTTCAAGCAAAATGTTACTTGATCCATTTGTGAAATTAAGGTCTTTGTCCATAGCAAATTTCATTACTACCGTTTTATTGTTGGTGTTACGCAAAATGTTTTGGTCTTTTATAACACGAATCAATTCCACGGAGTCTGTTGATGCCATTTCTAAAAAACCTTTGGCTTGAAAAATCAAATCTTTTAGTGTAGTATTTTCAACCAAAGGAAATTGCCCTGGTTCTTTTACTGCGCCCGTAATCGTAACAAATTGTTCTTCTCGGTAATCGAATAGACTGTTGATTGTAACTGAGTCATCTTTTTGTAAAGTAATATCTGATGCAGTTCCTTTTAGAATTTTACCTAAATTAAAACTTAAAAACTTTGGAATCTGATTTTCGTTTTTTCTAATGATATAGCCCATATTCATATATGCATCTTCTTTCAACCCATCTGCTTTCGCAATAAGTTGAGTCAAAGTCAATCCAGACTCAAGTGCGTAAGCTCCTGGACGATATACAGATCCGTTAATGTCTACCCGATTATCAAATTTATTTTTGGTATATGAAACCTCACACGAATCGCCAGTTTGCATTAAAAAGCTAGATATTTTTTTTTCAGACACATCAATAACCGTCTTACCTTTGTCGGTTAGTCTAAAAATAGTCACTATTTCTTTAAAAGCCTTGTCGGTATATCCACCAGCAAAATTTATTAAGTTTTGAAGTGTTTCACCCTTTAAAGTTTCAAATATTCCGTTGTGTTTGATAGCACCATTAATATATGTACGTATTCTGTAAGGTTCAATCTTTATTACATCCCCTTCTTGCAAAGTGATATTATTGCTAAGAACCCCATCCATAAGAAAACGATATACATCCAAATTGGCTATAATTTTATTCGCCCTTACCACCTTAATGTCACGCATCGAACCTACGCTATCAGGTCCACCGCAAGCATAAAGTGCATTAAAGACTGTGGCAAGTGATGGTAGAGAATATGAGCCTGGACGAACTGCTTCGCCAATTACAGTAACTCGAATACTCCTGATGTTACCCAAAGTGACGTTTAGATGTGTTTCTCCCGATGTAATACCTGAATATATTCTTGAAACATCGTTACGAATGTTTCGAGTTGCATTTTCTATTGTTAAACCACTTACCTTTATTGGCCCCACATTTGGTATTCTAATAGTACCATCTGGCGATACTTTTAGTTTGTAATTTGCTTCATATAGTCCTGAAATATCTATAACTAACTCGTCACTAGCACCTAATATATAGTTGACTGGCGTGGGGATGTTAAGTTTGGGTTCAAAAGTAAGGTTTTGCTTGTTAAAAAGCTGAGAACCAAATACTACTCCTTTATTTTTATCTCCATTTTCCACAGTCGTTGTCACTATGGTTGTAGTAGTTTGTTCATCCTCTTCAGCATTTTCATTTTTGGAATTAGATGATTTCTTTTTGTCTTTTGTGTTCGGTTTTTGAACGTTTAATAACGTGGTGGTAGTTGTAGTCGTTTTAGTTGTTTTTTTCTCGTTTGCATAAGGCTTTTGAGCATCATCTGTCACCAAAGTGCGATTTTCATCTTTAGTATTATCTTGATTGTTCAAACTAGGCGCAGTGCTTCCGCCACCCGATGAGTATTTTTTGTAAGCTTCGAGTTGTTTTGGATTTAATTTACTCAAATCCTGACCTATCAAATTTGATATTATTATTAAAGAGAGTAAGGTGAATTTTAGTCTTTTCATATCGTTTTGATTGTGTTTTAGTTTCTCTATTATTTGAATTAACGTTACAATATTTTCTTTTGTTTTTAATCAAATAATTAT
>JBAXAD010000042.1:0-20862 GCA_037142715.1 Paludibacter sp.
GAATATTTACTTAAATAGCTGTTTTTGAACATCATAATAAGTTATCTAAATAATCATAAAAAGAAATCTTTGATTATGACGAATAATAAAGTTAACTATGCTTGTTTTATTCGTTTTTTTATGTTTACTTTGTGAAGTCTTAATTTTAAATATCGACTTAAAAAAGCTGTTTTAGTAATATAAAAAGGAATAATCGGTAGAATAAGTGCTGGCCTTAACATGTTAGAACAAATAAAATAAACAGTAACGAATAAATCGGATTTGTTCTAAATTCCAAACCAAACAAATATAAACAATAACAAATTCACTATCACTATACTAACACTCAAAAATTAAAAAAAATGACAAATGACAGAAACATGGTAAGCGAAGACAATGAAGATCTTAGCTTGTTACTGAAAGTTCCTTTTTACACAGTAGGTGCTTACACTATTGATGTACAAAAAAGATTACTTACTTTTGAAGGCGAAGCAAAAAAACTTACTACAAAGGAAGCTAATTTATTGATTATTCTTGCTGCTAATCCTAACGATTTGCTTAATCGCAAATATGTTTTGAAAACAGTTTGGAAAGATGACAATTATTATAATGCAAGAAGTATGGACGTTTACATTTGCAAATTGCGCAAATTATTGAAAGCTGATCCTAATGTAATCATTATAAATATTCATGGTAAAGGTTATAAATTAATTGTACCAAACGCATAGTTTATACAAATTACTTCTGTAGTCAATTTGTAAATTCACCTAATTATTTAAATCAACTCATCTATTCGAAATTTTATGAATTCAAATTAAATTTTAATTGTATTATGCTGGGTTTATAAAAATAACATTTGGAATTTACACAAAATATCATGAGTGCGGTACATATTGTATCGCACTCGTTTTGTATAATGATTACAACAAAGTATTTTGACTGAAAACAATTGAGAAGTAATTGAAAAAGATTATCTTTGCGTATTGTATTTCCTTAAAAAAATAGTTTGACTTACTAAATACTTAATGAACTTGAAACTCAACACATTAACAATATAACTGATTATAAGCAAACTAACACTTCATTTGGAATTGAAAATAGAGATTTAACCATTGACCACTTTTAAACCAAAAAAGAGAATGATAGCACCCCAAAAGCATACAAAAGAATATGAACGATTAAAAGACCTTGATTCATATTCTATTCTCGACACACTTCCAGAAGCTGATTATGACAATTTAACTGCTATTGCCGCAGAAATATGTGGTACACCCATTGCGCTTGTGAGCTTAATAGATGACAAACGACAATGGTTTAAATCTCACCATGGACTTGATGCCACAGAAACTCCACGAGAATTTGCATTTTGTGCACACGCCATCAATGAGGGTGATGATGTGTTTGTTGTTCAAGACTCTAGAAGTGACGTTCGCTTTCACGATAACCCTTTGGTAACTGGTAATCCGCACGTTATTTTCTATGCTGGAGTGCCATTAATTAGCGAAAACAATCTTCCTTTGGGAACATTATGTGTCATTGACCATGAGCCTAAATCACTGAGTGAAGGACAAATAAGCTCTTTGACAGCGCTTGCCAATCAAGTTGTAAATTTATTAAAGCTCCGTAAAAGCAATGCTCAATTAGAAGAATCAATCTTACGCTTGGAGGTGAAAAACGATGAATTAGAACGATTTGCATATGTGGCGGCACACGATTTAAAATCTCCATTGATAGGAATTGCAGGTTTAGCAAAACTATTTTCAAGTGATTATGGCTCAATAATTGACGACAAAGGCCAAAAAATGTTAGATTTAATTGAAGGTGCTGCTGATAAACTTCGTCGATTGATTGATGGTTTGCTTGAATACAGCAGAAGTGAAAATGTGCTGAATGAAAATAAGTCAATTATTAATTTGAAATTATTGGAAAAAGATATTTATGGATTATTTTCATTTGATAAAGAACTGAAGTTTATCGTAAAAACATCGCTTATTGAAATTTTTGCCAATAGAACAGCACTAGATCAAATTCTGATAAATCTGGTAGCAAATGCAATAAAATATAACAATATGGATTCGACTGAAATTGAAATAGGGATTTCAGAAAACAATGAAAACTACTTATTTTATGTTCAAGACAATGGCCCTGGCATAGAAAAACAACTTCAGGAAAAGATATTTAATATTTTTGAGATTGTTGCTGTAAAAGATAAATTTGGACAAACAGGAAATGGTATTGGTTTGGCTACTGTAAAGAAACTAGTAGAAAAACTTGGTGGTATAATTTCAGTAGAATCGGATTTGGGTAAGGGTTCAAAATTTACTTTTTCAATTGAAAAAGCTATAAGTTACGATATTTGAGTCTTAAAGCGACATGATATGGCATTGATTCTTTCCAATAATAAAATAAGTAATCATTTGTGATTCAAGCAAAAACCACAGCAAAAGATATAGATGAATACATAGCTACCTTTCCAACTGAAATTCAGAATCTATTGGAAATTATGCGGGCAACCATCAAAAAAGCAGCTCCAGAAGCATTTGAAACAATCAGTTATCAAATGCCTACGTTTAAGTTGAAAACCAATCTGGTTCATTTTGCAGCTTATAAACATCACATTGGTTTTTATCCTGGAGCATCTGCCATTGAGACATTTAAGAATGATTTAATGGGTTATAAAACATCCAAGGGCACAGTTCAATTCCCAATTGACAAGCCACTTCCAATTGAAATTATCTCTAAAATTGTGCTTTTCAAACTCATTGAGAATTCTGAAAAAGCCAAAAGAAAAAAGAAATGAATTATACCAGTATAGGACTATATTTATCGAATTTGTCGAATAAAAACCAGATTTTAGAGCAAATCTTGAAAAACATTTTTTTGTTGGAATATGTCGATTTGAGTACAATGCGAGGTGCTTTACACTCTGCAATTACGGTAAATCGAATGGTGGAAGAGGAATTGCAACATGATAGAATACTGATTCAAACTTCCGAAAATTCAGGCTTGGCAACCATGTCGAGCGGCCAACAAAAAAAGGCACTCCTCTCCTACCTCATTGCCCAAAAGCCTCAATATATGGTGCTTGACGACGTATACAGCAACATTGACAAAGCAACCCAAATATCTATTACCTCGACGCTGGAACAGTTGTCCGAAACGGTATTATTGATTCAAGTATTTTTCCGAAAACGAGATATATTGCCTTGTATAAAAACTATTTATACTGTTGATGGATTCAATAAAATAGTAAAGAGAGAAGATAAAGAAACATTTCAAGCATCAAATTTGCTACAATTAAACCCACTTCATCAATTTAAAATTCCGAAACAATACGACGAAAATCACATTGATATAAATCCATTGGTACAACTGAATGATGTTTCGGTTAAATATGGCGATAATCGGGTATTGAACAAAATAAATTGGACCATTCGGCAAGGCGAGTTTTGGCAATTGGTAGGGGCAAATGGTTCTGGAAAAAGTACGATATTGTCGTTAATCACAGGTGATAATCCTCGCGGTTATGGTCAGAATATGATTCTTTTTGGCAAAAAGAAAGGTTCTGGAGAATCGATTTGGGACATTAAACGACAGATTGGGTATTTCACACCTTCCATGATTGAACAGTTTAAGCATGAAGATTCTGTGGAAAACATGATTGTTTCTGGATTGCTGGATTCTGTGGGATTATATACAAAACCAACTGATATACAAAAAGATATTGCGAAAAGTTGGATGGAAATGTTGGGTGAATCATACAAAAATAAAACTTTTCAGCGACTATCCATCGGTCAACAACGGATGGTGATGGTGGCTAGGGCAATGGTGAAACATCCTCCGTTGCTAATATTGGACGAACCAACCATAGAACTTGACGATGAAAACAGTAAGCTTTTTGTAGAAATGGTGAATGCAATTGCAGCAGAGAAAAAGATTGCTATTCTTTACGTTTCGCACAGGGAAGAACCTGATTTGAAGCCTGATAAAATTTTTGAATTGGTATCAGGAATTGATGGATCTATGGGAGTGGTGAGGGAATAATCGAAAAAAGAATACAGCTTTTTCAAAGTTTTGAACTTTGAAAAAGCTGTATCAAAAAGTTGAATTTAAAGCTTATTCTGACACTTCGATTTTCAAGATTTTATCACCTTGGCGAATCAAATCAATTACGTCCAATCCTTCAACAACCTTACCAAAACAAGTATGTTGACGATCTAAATGCGAAGTATTTTTGCGTGAGTGGCAGATAAAAAACTGAGAACCACCAGTATTACGTCCAGCATGTGCCATAGAAAGTACGCCTCTATCGTGAAACTGATTGCCACCATCCAACTCGCAAGGAATGTTATAACCGGGACCACCTGCACCTGTGCCTTTTGGACATCCACCTTGGATAACGAAATCTGGAAGAACACGGTGGAAAGTCAAACCATCGTAGAAGCCACTTGAGGCTAGTTTAATAAAGTTTGCTACTGCTAATGGAGCATCTTGCCCAAAAAACTCAACTTGCATTTCTCCTTTTTCAGTAATGATTTTTGCTGTTTGCATGCTAATATATTTAGAATTGTTTATTTTAAAGTGCAAAGTTCGTAATGTTTTTCGTCAATTCCAAACATTCAAGGTTTTATTCGTTTTATTTAAATTACAATGGATTGAATAACAGATTTAATTTTGAGTATTGTGTCGATAAACAGTTTTAATTTTACATTTCATTGACGCTTAAACACGTTTTATTGAATGCCTTTTACTACTTTTGCCTAGTCGATTGATTTTTAGACCATAATTCAATATGAATACGCCCAGCATCAAAAAACTTTATTTCAAAGATACGTCGTTTGCGAACTTGATGAAACATCGCATTTACAACGTATTGCTGTATGCAAGCAAATACGATGCTTTTGTGCTGGAGGAAGATGGGCGAATTGATGAACAAATTTTCAATGAATACACTTCGCTCAACTTGCGCTACCCACCCCGTTTCACCTTGGTTTCCAGCGAAGAAGAGGCCAATGCGTTATTGAATGAACGTTCTTTTGAATTAATCATTTCTATGCCTAGTGGCGATAACATCAACCCTTTTGAATGGGCAAAACAGGTGAAGAAACAGTTTCAGGATATTCCTATCGTGGTGTTGACTCCTTTTTCCAAATCAGTTTCTAAACGGCTTGCCAATGAGGATTTAAGCGCTATCGATTATGTGTTTAGCTGGCTCGGGAATTCTGATTTGCTGTTGGCCATTATAAAGTTGATAGAAGACCGCATGAATGTGGAGGAAGATGTAAATTCGGTGGGTGTGCAGGTCATTTTGTTTGTGGAAGATTCGATACATTTCTACTCGTCCATTGTGCCACATCTTTATAAATATGTGTTCAAGCAATCGCGCTCTTTTATGACCGAGGCACTGAACGAACACGAACAAATGCTGAGAATGCGCGGTAGGCCAAAAATTTTATTGGCACGAACATACGAGGAAGGCATGGCCATTTACGACAAATACAAGGAAAATATGCTTGGGGTAATTACCGACGTAAGTTATCCGCAAAATGGTGAGAAAAACAAAAAAGCGGGTATCAATTTGTGTCGTGACATTCGCAAAACTGACAAGTATATTCCATTGATTGTGGAATCGACTGATGAAGAAAACAGGGTTTTGGCCGACACGGTGAATGCTGCATTTCTGAATAAAATGTCCAAGACTTTGACGCTTGAGTTGCGTGAAAAAATAACTGATAATTTTGGTTTTGGTGAATTTGTGTTTGTCAATCCCAATACAGGCGTGGAGGAAGCGCGCATCCATAACCTCCGCGGATTGCAGGAGATTGTGTTTCAAATTAGCAATGAAACACTTTATTTTCATGTTTCGAGGAATAATATTTCACGTTGGTTGTATTCTCGCGCCATGTTTCCATTGGCCGAGTTTCTGAAAAACATACATGTTGATAATTATAATCCGAATGATTTGGAGCAAGTACGACAAGTCATTTTCGATGCCATTGTTCATTATCGGAAAGTAAAAAACAGAGGCGTTGTGGCTATTTTTCAGCGCGATCGTTTTGACCAATACTCCAATTTTGCACGTATTGGTGATGGTTCGTTGGGTGGAAAAGGACGTGGTCTGGCATTTATCGATGCTATGATAAAGCGAAATGAAAGTTTGGATAATTTTGAGAATGTGCAAATTACCATTCCAAAAACAATTGTACTGTGTACCGATAATTTCTCTGAATTTATGGAGCAGAATCAGCTCTATCCCATTGCATTGTCTGATTTGACAGATGAAGAAATTCTGAAACATTTTCTGAAAGCTCGCATTCCAAAGCGACTCATTGCAGACCTGCATGCATTTTTAAGTGTTACCAGTTCGCCCATTGCTGTTCGGTCGTCGAGTTTGCTTGAAGATTCGCATTACCAGCCATTTGCAGGAATTTACTCCACATATATGGTGCCTTATAATGCCGAAAGCAAAACGCAGATGTTGGAAATGGTGACTGAAGCCATTAAAGCGGTATATGCATCGGTTTTTTATCATGACAGCAAAGCGTACATGACGGCTACCAAAAATGTGATAGATGAAGAAAAAATGGCCATTGTGCTGCAAGAAATATGTGGCAATGCTTACAGTGACCGTTTTTATCCATCATTTTCGGGTGTGGCACGGTCGCTGAATTATTACCCCATTGGAGCCGAAACGCCAGAAGATGGCATTGCAAATATAGCCATGGGATTGGGAAAATACATTGTAGATGGTGGGCAAACTTTGCGGTTTTCGCCGGCTTATCCACACAATATTCTTCAAACAAGCACTTTGGACTTTGCGCTTCGCGAAACACAAACTTATTTTAATGCAATGGATTTGAACCAAACACAATTTGTGCCGCAGGTAGATGATGGATTTAATCTGATGAAAATACGCGTTTCGGATGCCGAGAAAGATGGAACGCTACGATTTATTGCCTCCACTTTTAATGTGCAAGACCAGGTAATTTATGACGGATTATACGAAGGTGGAAGAAAAATCATCACTTTTGCGAATATATTGCAGCACAATGTGTTTCCGCTAGCTGAAATATTGAAAGAGATTTTACATATTTCTCAGGCTGAAATGGGGCGACCCATTGAGATAGAGTTTGCCGTGAATCTGGATTATTCGCCGGCCAAACAACACATTTTTTATTTTTTGCAAATTCGTCCCATTGTGGATAGCAAAGAATTGATTTCGGAAAACATTGGGGCAATTCCAGAAAAAAACACGATAATTAGTTGCAATAGAGCACTGGGACATGGCATCAATACGGATGTATACGACATTGTTTACGTAAAACCTGAAGCCTTCAGTTCTTCTAAAAATCAATTGATTGTATCAGATATCGAGCGAGTGAACAAACAAATGACGTCAGAGAACAAGCATTATGTACTTGTTGGGCCAGGGCGTTGGGGTTCTGCCGATCCTTGGCTGGGCATACCCGTAAAATGGTCGCACATAAGTAAAGCGCAAGTCATTGTTGAATCGGGTTTGGCTAATTATCGGGTTGATCCAAGTCAGGGTACACATTTTTTTCAGAATCTTACTTCGTTTGGGGTTTCCTATTTTACCATCAATCCTTTTCTGAAGGATGGCACATTCGATATTGAATTTCTCAATGCGCAACCTGCTATTTATGAATCGGAATTTATCAGGCATGTGCGTTTTGAAAAACCAATCGTGATAAAAGTGGATGGACGAAAAAGTAAAGGTGTGGTTATGAAACCGTGAACTATTTTGGGTTTGAAAAGGTTTGAAAAGATTGAAGGGTTAGTACACTCAAAAATACTTATTTAAATTACAACTTAAACAAACTAGTCATTAATTGTCTATCACTATCTAATTATTATAAAGCACTATGCGATTTCTGTATCGAACTATGCGATTTCGTTATATAACTATGTGATTTCGACATATATATTATGCGGTTTCAGCACCTAACTATGCGGTTTCGGTGTCGAACTATGTGGTTTCTGTGTCTAACTATGCGGTTTCGGAGTCAGACTATACGATTTCGGCATCTAACTATACAATTTCGGAGTCAAACTATGTGGTTTCGGTGTCGAACTATACGATTTCGGAGTCAAACTATTCAATTTTCATTTATCACTAATCGTTAATCACTATTTTTTTTCCAATGAAAATATTACTTGTAACACCGCCACTTACACAACTTAATACCGCTTACCCTGCCGCTGCACATCTTTTGGGATTTTTGCGATTGCAAGGACTGCCCGCAGAGCAAATGGATTTGAGTATCGAATTGATTGCAGCATTATTTACCCGTCCGAAACTGGAAGAGATATTCCAAATTGCAGCGGCACTTCCTAAACTGTCAAAAGCCAATAAAATACTGCTGGGACAATCGGATTTTCATTTGCGTACCATCGAACCAATTATGCGCTATTTGAGTGGCAATGACAGTAGCTTGGCCATACGGTTTAGCGATAGGGATTTTTGGCCAATAAGTAAACGCCTGCCAAGTGAAGATGATTTGGAATGGGGTTTTGGAACGATTGGTAACTACGATCGAGCAACGCATTTATGCACTTTGTTCTTAAAAGACTTGTGCGAATTTATCCAACAAACCATCGACCCACATTTTGAATTGATACGATATGCTGAATCATTGTGCTTGCGACTACCCGAATTTGCACCATTGCAAAAGGAACTTGAAAAGCCATATTCACTGATTGACAAAATCATGTTGGACATTTTTGAAAAGAAAATCAATGAGTGCAAACCTGAGATGGTAGGTTTTAGTATTCCATTCCCAGGCAATTTATACAGTGCATTACGTTGTGGACAATGGCTAAGAGAAACACATCCCGAAATAAAAATTTGCATGGGCGGTGGTTATGTAAATACTGAACTGAGGAGTTTAACCGACCCAAAGATTTTTGATTACACCCATTATATAACTTATGATGACGGTGAATTGCCATTGCTGAGATTGCTAACTGGTGGTGAAATGATTCGTACTTTGTATCGGTCAGTCGATGGTGAAATTGTACGTGTGAACTTCGACAGTACCGAAAATATTCCTTTTGGCGAGATTGGTACACCCGATTATGATGGCTTGATACAACAAAAATACTTCAATCTTATTGAGTTGACCAACCCCATGCATGCTTTGTGGAGCAATGGTCGTTGGAACAAAATGATGCTTGCGCACGGTTGCTATTGGGGGAAATGTGCTTTTTGTGATGGAAGTCTGGACTATATTAAACGATACAAACCGGCATCAATTGAAATAATTGTGGACAGAATGGAAGAATTGATGGCGCAAACTGGCCAATCGGGATTTCATTTTGTTGACGAGGCGGCTTCGCCTGCTGTTTTGAGAAAATTGGCAGAAGAAATATTGAAACGAAAGCTTACGGTAAGTTATTGGACCAATGCACGGTTCGAGAAATCCTATACGCCTGAGTTGTGTTATTTGATGGCGCAATCGGGTTGCATTGCCATATCGGGTGGATTGGAAGTGGCCTCCCCTCGCCTATTGAAATTGATAAACAAAGGAATTACGATAGAAACGGCACGCGAAAGCATGAAAAACTTTTCGGCAGCTGGCATCATGACACATACTTATTTGATGTACGGATTCCCTACCGAAACAGCCCAGGAAACCATTGATTCATTGGAAGTGGTGCGCGGCTTATTTGCCGACGGATATGTGCAATCGGCTTTTTGGCATCGATACGCCATGACCATTCATAGTCCGTCTGGAATGCATCCTGAGAGTGTTGGAGCTAAATATGTACCCATAAAAGCTGGTAGTTTTGCCAATAATGAAATACCTTTTACCACCGGTATTGAAATTGACTTGGAATACTACGGAAAAGGATTAAATTTGGCAACTTATAATTACATGCAAGGCACAGGATTTGATGTAAAAGTGAGGGATTGGTTTAGATGAGAAACTAGAAAAGCCCCCAACCCCTAAAGGGGAGAAAGAAATATTAGTATTGATTATGAACAAAGAAAGAATTACTGTTAAGCATACAGAAGAAAATATGGAAACCAAAAGTAACTTTAACTCCCCTTTAGGGGTTGGGGGTCATCATCACCACGACCATTCGGATGTGAAAAACATAAAAGTGGCTTTCTTTCTGAATCTTGGCTTTACAATTCTGGAAATTGCAGGTGGATTTTTCACAAACAGTATTGCAATTCTTTCCGACGCAGTGCATGATTTTGGTGACTCACTTTCACTTGGGTTATCATGGTATTTTCAGAAGAAAGCAAAAAAAGGAAGCGATACATCCTTTTCGTATGGCTACAAACGCTTTTCGTTGTTAGGCGCCATTATAAATTCCATTGTGTTGGTAATAGGTAGTGTGATAATTCTATCGGCAGCCATTCCACGTATTTTTCATCCGCAACAAACAAATGCTCAAGGAATGTTTCTGTTGGCTATAATTGGTGTGCTGGTGAATGGTGCAGCAGTATTGCGACTAAAAAAGGGACATTCGCTCAATGAAAAAGTGGTTTCACTACATATGCTCGAAGATGTACTTGGTTGGCTGGCAATTTTGATAGGATCTGTTGTGATGTATTTCTTCGATGTACCTGTACTCGACCCCATTATGTCATTAGGAATTGCCTGTTTTGTATTGTATAATGTATATAAAAATGTCAGTCAAAGTTTGCATATTATCCTGCAAGGTATTCCTTTGGAAGTGGATATGTCAGACATTACTGAACAATTACAACAATTTGCGTCCATAGATAGTATTCACGATTTGCATGTTTGGACCATCGATGGAACATACAATGTACTTACTGTGCATGTGGTACTTCACAACGAATTAAGTATGGAGAAACTGGCAGAATTGAAGGACGAAATTAGAAATGTGCTTTATGATAAAAGTATTGAACACGTTACCATTGAGTTTGAAATGGGCAATGAACATTGTACATTTGAAAAATGTTGTTGAAAATAAATTCATCATCAAACGCAAAAAGAGTTTCTTCCATTCGGAAGAAACTCTTTTTTTACTGGTGCGCAAAATGGGATTCGAACCCACACACCGTAACCGGCACTACCCCCTCAAAGTAGCATGTCTACCAATTTCACCATTTGCGCAGATAATTTGTTTTTGTACCCAAACCGAGACTCGAACTCGGATAGCCGAAGCCACTAGTCCCTGAAACTAGCGTGTCTACCAATTCCACCATTTGGGCAAAGCACAAAATCAATTTAAGAGAAAAAAAGCGAAACACGCACGTTTCGCTTTATAAATTTAATTGGAGCGAAAGACGGGACTCGAACCCGCGACCCCGACCTTGGCAAGGTCGTGCTCTACCAACTGAGCTACTTTCGCAATTTGTATGTAATTGTTGGTATCTCCTTACCAAGCATTCAATTTCTCAATTGAGGTGCAAAGATACTTTCTTTTTGACAATTTGCAAATACTTAAATCAAAAAAAATGATAAATTTTTGTTGCTCAAAAAATCTATATGTCTAATGAATTTGAAAAGAGAAACTTAATGGTTTAGTCCAACAAGAAAAAAACTTTTTAATTGAGTCAATTAGATAAAGATTGCTGTGTTTGTTGTAATTTTGTATCCCAAAACTAAGCGATATTATGGAAGAATTAAATAAAGCAGACATTAAATCACTTCAAAAGATACAATCAAAATTCAAGAAAGCCCTTAGTGACTATCATTTGATTGATAACGATGACCATATTCTCATTGGACTTTCGGGCGGTAAAGATTCTTTGGCATTGGTGGAACTTTTGGGTGAAAGGATGAAAATTCATGTGCCGAATTTCAAATTAACGGCAGTTCATATTTCAGTTGAAAATATTAGCTATCAATCAGACTTGGAATACCTTGCAACTTATGCTGGGCAGTGGAATATACCTTTTGTACATCACGTTACAAGTTTTGATGGGACTTCCAATACTAATAAATCAACTTGTTTTCTCTGTTCGTGGCATCGAAGGAAAGCCTTGTTTGAAGTTGCAAAAAAGCTGGGATGCAATAAATTAGCTTTGGGGCATCATTTGGACGACATTGCTGAAACCCTGCTACTTAATTTAATTTTTCAAGGTTCGTTTGGAAGTATGCCGCCTATATTGAAAATGAATAAATTCGACATGACCATCATTCGACCTTTGGCATTGATTTCTGAAAAAGAAATGAAGGAAATGGAAAAAATTCGAGGTTATCAGCAACAAATTAAAAACTGTCCACACGAAAAAGATTCTTCGCGTAGGGATGCTAAAAAATTACTTACTGAGTTGGAAAAATGGAATCCCGATGTGCGGAAAAGTATGTGGGCGGCAATGGAAAATGTGAAAGATGAATATCTTCCGAAAAAAAAACAGAACCCCTAGCTCCTAAAGTGGAACTATGATAGTATTGTAAAACTTAAACTACTAATTGATTTTTACTGAAGAAATATATTGATAAAAACCTGGATACCAATAGTAACTCCGATTCCCCTTTAGGGGCGAGGGGTTCTTTTAAGTTACATTTTCTCTCTCACAAACCGCTCCGCTTCGTCCAAAACATCCAATTTGCCAACATCCATCATTTTGAAATCTAATGGAACGAAACCATTAATTATTTGTGATTCGGCATTAGACAAATAGAAATCCATAATTGGAAATTTTGCCTCCAAAGTATTCATTATATCAAACACTCCTGGAGAAAGCATTTGAATTCCAGCAAAAGCCAATTTGTTGAAGCCCGAAATATCCACAATTCCCTTTGGTTTTGTCTCTCCTGTTTTCTCATTTATCCAGCCACATAAGCGCTTGTTATCGTCAAACAACAAATATCGAAATGTATCACGTTTACTAACCACCAATGTTGCCAAAGCTTCTGTAGCAATGTGTTGAAAATACAATTCCGACAAATCGACATCCGAAAGGATATCTACATTGTGCACCAAAAATGGTTTTCCATCATCAAAAAACCATGCAGCTTTGCGAATTCCACCGCCAGTATCCAATAATTCATCTCGTTCATCAGAAACTTCAATACGAATACCAAAGTTATTATTCTGCCTCAAAAATTCAATTATTAGTTCCGGGAAATGATGAACGTTTATGATAATTTCATCAAAACCTGACATCTTCAATTTTTCAATAATATGTTGAAGTAAAGGCTTACCATTTATGGGTACTAAAGCTTTTGGAATTGAGTCTGTAATTGGCTTTAAACGAGTACCCAAACCTGCGGCAAATATCATTGCTTTCATATTATTCCCCTACAAAATTTTGTTCTATATTCTGTTCACGATGAACCAATTGCACTTCTACACCAAACTTTGAACTAATATGTTCAGCCACTTTTTGCGCAGAATAAACCGAACGATGCCTACCACCAGTGCAACCAAAACTTATCATTAAATTTGTAAAACCACGGTCCTTGTATCTTTTTACTGACGCATCAACCAACGCGATTGAATGATCGAGGTAAGTGAGGATTTCACCGTCATCTTCCAAAAACTTTTTTACTGATTCATCCAAACCCGTTAAACTTTGGTAGCGTTCGTATTTCCCTGGATTATTCACAGCGCGACAATCGAACACAAAACCTCCTCCATTGCCCGAATTATCCTGCGGAATTCCTTTTTTGTAAGAAAAACTATACACTTTCACTACCAATGGTTTACGAACATCTACCTCTCGAAATTGCTCTAATTCTGTCATTTTTCTCAGAATTTCCAGTAAATATGGATATTCTGAATCTTCAGTTTTAAGTAAAGCGCGAAGATTTTCGATAGCAAAAGGAATGCTTTGCAGGAAATGTGGTTTCTTCTCAAAATATCCTCTAAATCCATACGCACCAAGCACTTGCAGTGTTCTAAAAAGTACAAAATGCTTGAGTTGAACTCTGAATTCAGCTTCATCTATTGGTATTAATTCTTTTAGGGCTTCCAAATAAATATTTAGCAATTCCTCACGCAATTCAGTACCGTATTGCGCTTTGGCTTGCCAAAGAAACGAAGCAACGTCGTAATATAATGGACCTTTGCGCCCACCCTGAAAATCGATAAAATAAGGCTCGCCATTTTTCACCATCACGTTGCGACTTTGAAAATCGCGGTACATAAAAGTATTGGTTTGCGAGCGCATCAATATCTCCGATAATTTGGCAAAATCATCTTCCAATTGGTTTTCCTGAAAATCAAGACCAGTAGATTTGAGGAAACAATATTTAAAGTAATTCAAATCCCAAAGAATGGAACGTTCATTGAATTCGGGTTGTGGATAGCATACCGAAAAATCGAAACTCTCAGCTCCTTTTACCTGAATAGAAGGTAAAATGCGCATTGTTTTTCGTAATAATTCTTTTTCCGATTCATGAAAAACACCCGTTTTACGTCCATCGGCAATGGCATCGAAAAGCAGCGTATCACCCAAATCTTCTTGAATGTAATAACGTCCATCGGCTGTTTGTGCCAAAAACCGTGGGACTGGCAAACCTTGATTATAAAAATGGATGGCCATTTCGATAAACGCTTTATTTTCTTCAATGGAAGTACCTTCTACACCTATCAGCGAAGTTTTCTTACCTTTCAATCGGAAATAACGACGGTTGGAACCCGAAGCAGAAAGTTCTTCGTTACTGAGTAGTTTTTCGTTGGTATATTGCTTAAAAAGAGTTTCTAGTTCGTTCATTATTATTTTGTATAATGTCTAAAGTCAAACGACTAATGACAAGATTCGGAATTAAGGAGTATAATCAAAACGAAAATCGCCTTTACATAATGATAAATAGGGAAGTTTTTTTGATTTTTATTTTTCAAATGCAAAGATACAAACAACATTGTAAACAATTGCAAAATGGGTTCAAAAACTTAAATTATGTTTGTAGGCAATGTTTAATCCAAGGTTTTTCTCTCATTATTTCATTACCTTTGCGATTCAATTCAAATTATTAGCACACTGAATATTTTATGATAAAGCTCCACAAGGACCACCACTTGATACATTATTTATTGTTACTTTTTGGTGTGTTGTGTATTTCATGGTCGGCCATTTTGGTGAAAATTGCTAATATTAGTGGATTTGGGTCGGGATTTTACCGTTTGCTTTTCGGCACAATAGGTATAATTCCTGTTTGGTTGTATTTCCGAAAGCCCATCACCGACCTCAAAGGAGTGAAAGTTGCCATTATTTGTGGCGTGTTATTTGCCTGTGATATTGCCCTTTGGAACAGCTCCATCATGCTTTCCAAAGCTTCCATTTCTACATTATTGGCCAATTTGGCACCAGTTTGGGTGGGCATTGGTGCATTGCTTTTCATGAAAGAAAAACCAACTCGCATTTTTTGGTTTGGTACAGTCATTGCCATACTTGGTGTTAGCATTATTATTGGCATTCAGCAAGTTATGGAGGCAAATATGAACAAGGGAAACCTATTGGCAATAGGTGCTAGCATGTTTTACGGCGCTTATTTAATCACCGTTCGAAAGGGTAGAATTTCACTTGATACGTTTTCGTTTACCTCCATATCGATGATTAGCAGCACTGTAGTTTTGGGATTGATATGCGTTTTGACTGCAACACCTCTGTGGGGATTTAGCACTCAAAGTTGGATGGCATTGGCTGTGCTTGGACTCATTCCTCAACTGTTGGGCTGGCTATCCATCAATCAGGCGTTGGGACACATTAGCCCTACCGTAACTTCAGTTACGTTGCTCAGCCAATCGGTTTTCACGGCTTTGTTCTCAATTCCAATTTTGGGTGAAATGCTTTACCTACACGAAATTGTGGGAGCATTGGTGGTATTGACAGGGATTTATTTGGTGAACAGAAAGTAATTTCTAACAACTAAATATTTGAAAAATGTTCGACATTTAATAGTCTGAATGTTATTTGTAAATCAAAAATATACACGGCCGTTTACTCAAATCTGGGAGATTAGTTTTCCAATCCTTCACTGCCTTTGTTTTGATAAATTCGGTCTCTAATGTAATATCTACAGCAATGCAAAGGCGGGTGTTGGGCTGGCAAGTATGAAGAATTTCCTCCAACATTTTCATGTTACGGTATGGTGTTTCAATAAAAATCTGTGATTGATTTTCGGAATATACTCTAGACTCAAGTTTCTTCAAAGCTTTTGACCTTTCACCTGGTTGAATGGGTAAATATCCAACAAAAGCAAAGCTCTGACCGTTGAAGCCTGAAGCCATAAGCGAAAGTAATATAGAAGATGGCCCAACTAGCGGAACAACCGTAAAGTTGTTTTTCTGGGCTATGGCAACCACATCGGCACCAGGGTCAGCAATGGCAGGACAACCTGCTTCAGAAAGTACGCCCATATCATTTCCATCAAACATCGGGCGCAGAAAACCACTTAGTTCCTCGGGGGTAGTATGTTGATTAAGAATATAAAAAGTCAGACTATCTATGTCGATGGCTTGATTTGTTTTTTTCAAAAAACGCCTTGCTGTCCGCACATCCTCAACAATAAAATGCTTTAGATTATTTACAATCTCTGTATTATAAGCAGGTAAAATATGCTCGAAAGAGCAATCGCCTAGTGAAGTGGGTATTAAATATAAGGTTGACGGTTTCATAAGAGTTTGAAAGGTTTGAAGAGTTTGAAAGGGAGTTTTTACTAATCACTTATCACTAATCACTTACCAACTCTTCTAGTTCTTCGCTCAACAATTCCCATTCATACACTTTTTGTTCCAGTTCGCGTTTTTTCCGTTGGTAAAGTTGAATATAATCATTATCAGACGCTTTTTCGGGTTTTTCGAGCTGTTTATCCATTTCGTCAATCTCATCTTCCACTTTGGAAATGATTTTCTCCATCTCCTCCACTGCCCGCTCGGCTTTCTTGATTTTGCGGTTTAGCTCCTTTCGAGCTTCGTAACTAAGTTTATTATCAGAAACTCCTTTGTCAATAGATTCAGCAGCAGCCGTTTTCAAGGATGTAGAAATTTCCAGTTCACGCAACGTATCCATTTTTTTATATTGAAGAAATTCGTAAATTCCTCCTAAATGTTCCCTTACTTTTTTATTTCCAAATTCATACACTTTTGTCACCAAACCGTTCAGGAATTCACGGTCGTGCGAAACCACGATTACTGTTCCATCAAAAGCTTTTATTGCTTCTTTCAAAACATCTTTGGAGCGCATATCCAAGTGATTGGTAGGCTCATCCAAAATAAGCAAATTCACTGGCTCTAGCAGCAAACGAATCATAGCCAGCCTACTACGTTCACCACCCGAAAGCACTTGCACTTTTTTATCCGAGGCTTCACCACCAAACATAAATGCTCCCAGGATATCTCTAATCTTGGTGCGAACATCACCAACAGCCACATAATCAATGGTTTCAAATACCGTTCGGTTTTCATCCAGCATGGAAGCTTGATTCTGGGCAAAATATCCAATTTTTACATTGTGTCCCAATTTCATGGTGCCTGAATACTCTATTTCTTCCATTAAGCACTTTACCAGCGTACTTTTTCCTTCACCGTTTTTGCCAACAAAAGCCACTTTTTCACCTCTGTTGATGATCATTCCAATGTTATCGAGAATCAGATTGTCACCGTACGCTTTCGATAAATGTTCAATTTCTACCGGAATACTTCCAGATCGTGGAGCTGGTGGAAATTTCAAACTCAAGCGTGAATTATCTTCTAAATCGACTTCCAAGCGTTCCAATTTATCAAGCTGCTTTGCACGCGATTGTACTTGAACAGCTTTGGTAGCTTGATAGCGAAAACGGGCTATGAATTCTTCTGTTTCCTGAATATGTTTCTGTTGGTTTTCGTAAGCGCGTACTTGTTGTTCATGGCGTTCAATACGCAGCACAAGATATTTGGAGTAATTTACATTGTAGTCGTAAATTTTCCCCAACGAAATTTCTATGGTTCTACCGGTAACCGCATCAATAAAAGCCCTATCGTGTGAAACCAGCAGAATGGCACTATTGGAAGTAGTTAGAAAATTTTCGAGCCATTGAATAGACTCAATATCAAGGTGATTGGTAGGTTCATCCAGTAAAAGAACGTCTGGGCGAAGCAACAATATTTTTGCCAACTCAACACGCATTCGCCAGCCACCACTAAACTCCGAACATTGACGATCAAAATCAGAACGTAGAAAGCCCAAACCCATTAATGTTTTTTCAATTTCACCAATAAAATTTCCATTACCAATGATTTGCAAATGTTCATTGTCATGTGTGAGTTTGTCGATAAGCTGATGATACGCTTCACTTTCATAGTCGGTTCTTTCGGCCAACTCAATATTCATTCGTTCAATTTCGGCCTGCAAATCAGTAATATGTTCAAAAGCTTTTTCAGCTTCCTGCATCACTGTGGTGCCTTCATTGTGAATCATGTGCTGAGGCAAATAACCTATAGTGAGGTCTTTGGGAACAGTAACTCTTCCCTTTGTTGGTTGTTGTTTACCCGAAAATATTCGTAAAAGGGTTGTTTTTCCGGCACCATTTTTTCCTACAAGGGCAATTTTTTCTTTTGGATTGACTAAAAAACTAATTTCATCAAAAAGCGGTGATCCGCCAAATTCAACAGTAAGTTGTTCTACAGAAATCATGAAAAGGGTTTGAAAGGTTTAAAAGTTATGAAAATCTAAATTGAAATTTTAATAAGACATCAATAATCTGAAAATTACAGCTTAAACATCCAATCTTTCATATTGAGAATTCTTACTCAAAAACTCAGGAACGATTTTTTTCATTAAAGATACAGTGAGGAAATTTTTACAAAGAAAACTGTATTGTATCAATTCTTCTATTTGAACTGAAACTAAATCATAATCATATAGTTGAACTGTGGCAATCATAATTTTTGGATGATGTGTTTCTACGGTTGTTTCCTTATGATTTAACAACTCTTCGTAAAGTTTTTCACCAGGACGTAAGCCAGTAAATTCAATTTTAATATCCACTTCTGGAATAAACCCAGCCAATCGAATCATTTTTTTAGCTAAGTTTACAATTTTGACAGGACTACCCATATCAAAAATAAAAATCTCGCCTCCATCGCCCATAGCTCCTGCTTCCAAAACTAGCATACAGGCTTCGGGTATAGTCATAAAATAGCGAATAATGTCGGGATGGGTAACAGTTACAGGTCCACCTTTTTCAATTTGACTTTTAAAATGTGGTATCACTGAACCATTTGAACCCAAAACATTTCCAAATCGGGTGGTAATGAATTTCGTTTTGTTATTACCTTCAAGAATCAATTTTTTGTACAATGACTGAACATAAATTTCGGCAATACGCTTAGAAGCCCCCATTACATTGGTTGGATTTACCGCTTTATCTGTAGAAACCATAACAAATCGTTCAACTTCATATTTTACGGCCAAATCAGCCATTATCTTAGTTCCATTTACGTTTACCTGGATACTTTCAACAGGATTGTCCTCCATTAATGGAACGTGCTTGTATGCTGCAGCATGATATATATAATCGGGACGATACATATCCATCATGTATTCCATACGTGCTTTGTTGCGCACATCTCCCAAAAAAGTACTGAAACTTTGATCTGGATATTGTTCTTCCAATTCAAGTTTCAACACGTGCATTGGCGATTCGGCCTGATCAAGCAGTATAATTAAAGCTGGATTATAATTTATAACCTGCCGCACAATTTCACTTCCAATTGATCCTGCAGCTCCTGTTATTAATATAATTTTCTTACTTAGTTGTTTTGCAATATTCTCAGTAGTAATACTAATTTGGGGTCTTTCAAGCAAATCTTCAATTTGAATGGATTTAATTTGCTTAATAGTTGGCATATCATTTTTCCAAATACTCATTGGCGGAGAAGTCAAAATAGACAGATTGTTATTCAAAAATATATCCAAATCCACATTCGGATTTATAGTCTTCATTTTTAATGGAGAAACAATGATGGCTTTTGCCTTCTTTACAACTATATTTTTAACGGTATCTTCATCCAATTTATAAACTTTCACTCCCATAATAACTCTTTCGGAGGAATTTTTATCATCATCAATGAACCCAACTAGTTTATATTTATTTTCGGGTCCAGTGTGAAGCATTTTTGCTATGCCTATTGCAGCCGATTTAGTTCCAAAAATCATTATAGGAGTTATTTGACCTGAGTTTTGTGTAAAATAATCATATATTGTTTTTACTCCTAAACGTAAAATAAACAGAAGTAGAAACGATAATACTCCATATATCAACAGCCCAGAATAATAAAATAAATGAATGGAACTTGAAACAGAAAAAATCAAATTGACAAATGCTAATACTCCGATATTAAAAAAAACAGCAAATAACAACTTTGTGGCATCTACATAACCAGAATAACGGAGTACGCCTGAATAAGTATGAAACAGCCAAAAAAAAGCAACTTGTAAACCAAGAATGATACCCATCCTTTCATAAAAGCTAAGTACCCTTACGTCAATTATGTTATTGAATAATTTTAACGACAGGTAATAAGATGCATAGTATGATAAAAAACAAAAAAATAAATCCACAAATAACACTACCCAACGAGGAATATATTTCAAATTGGTGATGTGAGAAAACATGTCTGAGCTACTTAAGAAAAGAAATTTGTCTTTCATAAATTTTAATTCTAGTTATAATGATAGTTCTCAAATTTAGTCTGCAAAGATAACCTTAATATGCGAAAAAATAATCTAATTCTTTCATTTTAGTTATTCGTAAGCATATATTTACGGTAATTTTAGTTTTATTCAATTGATATACAGAGAGATGTTAGAATATTATTGTAAAATTAATTTTTGCAACTAAAAACCGAAATGATATGTCATAAGATAAGTCGTAATTAAATTACAATACTTAAATCAATGCTTCGTTAAACTTAATGTTAATCAGTTGAATATCAAGAAAATAAACT
>JBAXAD010000043.1:0-20200 GCA_037142715.1 Paludibacter sp.
AGATGGATAAACTGGTTGGATTTGGTGTGCCTTTAAACTCTGTTTTTGAAGAAATTAAACTTGTCGGAAATGCTGGCTGTATAATTATTTTGGAAGAGTCGGATAATACAAACAGAAATTTTCCGATAGTCAATCTTATATCGGCAAAAAGTCGGCAAAATATAAAATAAAAAACGCTAAATCCTTTATTTTCAGGACTTAGCGTTTTAATTTTGCGGTACGGACGGGACTCGAACCCGCGACCTCCGCCGTGACAGGGCGGCATTCTAACCAACTGAACTACCGAACCAAGGTTTTATGTCAGGCATTGTTTTCTAATGCGGTGCAAAGATACTGCTTTATTTGGTTTCTACAATAGCTTTGAAAATTATTTTGGAAAATAAAGTTGGTTTTTTTATTATCCTAATTGTATGCTGGGAGCCAAATTGCATATTGTCTCTATTTGTCAATGCTTTATGTTTTATGTGTCTGTTTTTTCAATTAGATTATATTCGATTTTTTTTTTACTGTGTTTTAATAAGCCGAGCATTTTGCGCTCTAATTTACTAATTTACTAGTTTCGGTTTTGAATTTTATGAGTTTAAATATACTTTTTTATTAGATATGAGTTTTCATGGGATTTGACTTATATGAAATTTGAAAATTGCAATGTCAAATTTCATGCTGTGAAATATAGATATAAGTTCTCACTGTATTTTTATCTGCACTACATTCATACCTTTTGGGAGTTAATACATTTTATTTGAATAGCAATTTCTCCAAACTTATTAATTATTTTAATCACGAGAATGAATAGGACTTAATTCAAATACTTTGAAATAATAGTTGTTAGTCAATCATTTTAAACACTTATAATCATTTTAAATGTTTTGAAAAATTAAAGAAAGTGATAAATAGTTTATTTGTGAACTACTTTCAACTTGATGGCTATTGTTATTATCCTTAAATGACTATATTTGCAGCAAGTATTATGACTGTAGCAATGCAGCCAATTATAAAAAACTAAATATTAATTGAAAATGGAAGAATTAGTAAACAAGATTAAAGCCGGATTTGAAGCATTTGCTACAGATGCAAATTTGCAAGTTGAGAAAGCCAATAAAGCTGCTGGTACTCGTGCACGTAAAACTTCTCTTGATTTGGAGAAACTTTTGAAAGAATTTAGAAAAGTATCTGTAGAAGAATCAAAGAAATAATAGTTGCATTCTTCACTATTGAATTAAGCTTTCCCTTTATCGGGAGAGCTTTTTCTGTGTTAAGGAATAATTCCAAATTGAGCTAGGATATTTGTATTTAGAATTTTGTCCGAATTTGACGTATTTGATAGATAAATTGTAAAGACAATTTTGAAGATTTACTAAAGTAAAAAATGTGCTTTTTATTTACAAAATGTACCTATAATAATCTGTATCCGATTAAATTGCTAACTTTGCAATCGTTTTAAAGTAAAAATTTATTAGAATGAAAGGAAATGATAATACTGCGGTGCTTTTGATGCATTGCCCTGATAGGCCGGGTATTTTGGCTGTTGTTACTGAATTTATTAATCAACACAAGGGAAATATTCTTTATTTGGACCAATATGTAAATCGTGAGGAGAAAGTGTTTTTCATGCGCGTTAAATGGGAATTGGATGAGTTTCAGATTCCTAAGGAGAAAATAGGAGAGTACTTTGAAACGCTTATTGCCACAAGATTTGGTGTTGAATTTCGACTTTATTTTTCGGATGTGAAGCCACGCATGGCTATATATGTTTCCAAAATGTCACATTGTTTATACGATTTGCTGGCACGCTATGCAGCCGGTGAATGGCATGTAGAAATTCCGCTAATTATTAGCAATCATCCTGATATGGAAGCCGTTGCCAAAAGATTTGATATTGAATATCATGTTTTTCCTATTACCAAAGAAAATAAAATTGAACAAGAAGCCCGTCAATTGGAATTATTGAAGGAGCACGGCATTACGTTTTGTGTGTTGGCGCGCTATATGCAAGTACTTTCGGCCGATTTCATTTCAAATTATCCCGACCGCGTTATTAATATCCATCATTCATTCTTGCCCGCCTTTGCTGGTGCAAAACCTTATCACGCGGCACATGAGCGCGGTGTGAAAGTGATTGGTGCCACAAGTCACTATGTAACCAGTGATTTGGATGCTGGCCCAATCATCGACCAAGATGTAACGCATATTTCGCACAAAGATACTGTAGAAGAGTTGATTAAAAAAGGACGTGATTTGGAAAAAATCGTTCTTTCTCATGCAGTTGAAAAGCATATTGAAAGAAAGATTTTGGCTTATAAAAATAGAACTGTTGTTTTTCAATAAAAATTTGGTTTGTGCTACGTGTTTTGAGTGATTATTCAAAACATGTACACAAGATTTATTGTCATAACTCTATTAGTTGCTGATGTAGTTGGTGGCAAGATAGAATTTGAAATCGTAGTGTTTTTAATTCCTTGACTGAATGTGCCGCCGAACTGTATTTTTCTGAATAACTCAATACCAGCACCAAAATTATAGCCATAATCCGCTCGATCCATAAAGCTTTGCAATGTCTCTTCTGAAGTAATATCGGTAGTTTCGTTCACTGTTTTAGCACTCATGGCATAACCGCCATAAACGCCTCCAAACCCATAAATACCTAAGAACCCTAACGATAATCGGTATCGTAAATTAAACGGAACTTCCAGGTAATTCACTTCCCTGTAACCTTGTTTGAAAACATTAATCACATCGGTGCTGTCAAGTTTGAATGTGCTGCCCTTTTGAGAAATCAATGCAGCAATTTCAATGCCCAAACCAGATTTTTTTGGCATTAGTTGATATACCAATCCAATTTGATAACCCTGTAAATTGTTGGAATTATATCCTGCAGCAATATCGGCTTGGCTAAATGATTTGATTTCATTGGCCATATTCATACCTCCTTTAATTCCAAATTGAGCATAAATTGCTGAAGAAAAAAATAATAGGATGAGTAAAGGAGCGGATTTTATAAATCTCATAAATAGTGATATTGAAATGTTATTGGACAATTACAATAATGATACCAAAATAACGAATGGTGCAATGCAAAAAATATCTATTATAAAAAAAGATCCAATTCCCAATTTTTAAATTGCTAATTGGATCTTATATTTAAGGAAATCAAGAATTATTTTCTAGTCATTCGTTTCCGTTCGTTTTCGTCAAGATAGATTTTACGCAATCGGATACTTGTTGGCGTAAGTTCCACATATTCATCTTCTTTGATGTATTCCAATGCTTCTTCCAAACTGAAAACTACCGGCGGAATCAATTTTGCTTTGTCGTCAGCACCAGAAGCACGCATGTTGGTAAGTTTCTTTGGTTTGGTCACATTTACTACAATGTCACCTTCTTTTGAACTTTCGCCAACTACCTGACCTGCATATATATCGTCTTGTGGAAATACGAAAAATCTACCGCGATCTTGCAATTTATCCAACGAATAAGCAAAAGCTTTGCCATCTTCCATCGAAATGATTGAACCATTGTTGCGTTTTTCGATGTGACCTTTGTAAGGTTGATATTCCAAGAAACGGTGCGACATAATGGCCTCGCCAGCCGAAGAAGTCAAAACTGCATTACGCAATCCGATAATTCCGCGTGAAGGAATCAAGAATTCCAATTGGATACGGTCGTTTACCACTTCCATGGTCAACATTTCACCTTTACGGATGGCCACCATTTCAATCACTTTTCCAGAACAATTTTCGGGTAAGTTTACGGTCAATTGTTCAATTGGTTCGCAACGAACGCCATCAATTTCTTTGAAAATTACCTGTGGTTGACCCACTTGCAATTCAAAACCTTCACGACGCATGGTTTCAATTAAAACCGACAAGTGAAGTACTCCACGGCCAAATACTTGCCATACATCCGATTCCATGTTTTTTTCAACACGCAAAGCCAAGTTTTTATCCAATTCTTTGGTCAAACGGTCTTGTATGTGACGTGAAGTTACAAACTTTCCTTCTTTTCCAAAAAATGGTGAGTTATTGATAGTGAAAACCATACTCATGGTTGGTTCATCAATAGCAATAGGGGTAAGTGGTTCTGGGTTTTGTAAATCACAAATTGAATCGCCAATTTCAAATCCGTCGATTCCTACCAAAGCGCAAATATCACCCGATTTTACTTCGGTGGCACGAGTTCGTCCCAGTCCAGTAAAGGTGTGTAATTCTTTTATGCGGCATTTAACGGGTGTTCCGTCGCGTTTCACCAAATTCACATCCATACCTTCACGCAAAGTACCACGGTGTACACGTCCCACTGCAATACGACCTACATAGGACGAATAGTCAAGTGAGGTAATAAGCATTTGTGGTGTTCCTTCCAAGTATTCAGGTTCAGGAATGTGAGCGATAATGGCATCCAGCAAAGGAATAATATTGTCTGTAGGCTCTTTCCAATCTTCCGACATCCAGTTATTTTTGGCAGAACCATAAATTGTATGGAAATCAAGTTGATTTTCGGTAGCATCCAAGTTGAACATTAAATCGAAAACCGCTTCATGTACCTCGTCTGGACGACAGTTCGGTTTATCAACCTTATTTACTACCACGATTGGTTTTAGACCAATTTGCAAGGCTTTTTGTAACACAAAACGGGTTTGTGGCATTGGTCCTTCAAAGGCATCAACCAATAAAAGTACACCATCGGCCATGTTCAATACACGCTCCACCTCTCCGCCAAAATCGGCGTGACCCGGTGTGTCAATTATATTAATTTTATATCCAAGATAGTCTATAGATACGTTTTTTGCTAATATGGTAATGCCTCTTTCACGTTCTAGGTCGTTATTGTCCATAATTAACTCGCCCGCAACTTCATTGTCGCGGAATAAATGTCCGGCCAATAACATCTTGTCTACCAGGGTCGTTTTGCCGTGGTCAACGTGGGCAATAATAGCGATATTTCTAATTTTCTGCATGTAAAACAATCTTTTTTTTTGAGGGTGCAAAGGTAGTGAAAATAATCCAATAAGCATTTTATTTTGCAATCTATCTGAATGATAGGATGTAATCAACAATTTGTTTTACGTTAATATCATATTTTTCTAATCATATTATCAAAAAAACTAGTGAAATTATTGTTATTAGAAAAAATATAAGTACTTTTGCACTCCAAATTTAGCGTAATCTCTGACAGAATATAGAGTGGTCTGTGAATATTGCGTCAATTATTTTACAAAAAAAAGAACAATAATGGACTTTATTAAAATTGCAGAACAAGCATTCCTTGTTGAAAAAAACCATCCCGCATTTAAAAGTGGTGATACAGTGACTGTTGCTTATCGTATTATTGAAGGCGCAAAAGAACGTATTCAAGAATTCCGTGGCGATGTAATCAAAATCGTTGGTCACGTTGGTAACAAACGTTTCACTGTTCGCAAAATCTCGAGTAATATTGGTGTTGAACGTATTTTTCCGTTAGACTCACCTTTTATCGAAAGCATTGTAGTAAACAAACATGGTAAAGTGCGTCGCGCTAAATTGTATTATTTACGTGCATTGACGGGTAAAAAAGCTAGAATCAAAGAAAGACGCGTATAATCACCGTTTTCTTTTGAAAAGAAATAAAAAAAGAAATTCGATTATCGGGTTTCTTTTTTTTGTTTAATACATTGTGAATTAATTAATTTACATCTTTTATGTCCGGATATTTATTATACTTTCTCATTATGAAAAAATATAGCAATGAAAACAACCATTAAGTTAGCGTTACTTTTTCTGGGACTTACAAGTGCCACAATTATTTCTGCACAAACTACAGCACAGATTATCAATGTAGAAGGTCGCAACATTACTTCTTTGGATGGATTATGGAAAACCATTGTTGATCCTTTTGAAAATGGATATTACGATTATCGCCATATGCCAATGAAGGATGGATATGGAGCTGATAAGGACATTGTAGATAAAAGCGTATTGCAAGAATATAATTTTGCTACAGAAAAAACATTATTCGTTCCAGGCGACTGGAATACACAACGTGCTGAATTGTATTATTACGAAGGAACTGTTTGGTATAGAAATAGATTTCAGTATCAGGTGAAAACTGACAAACGTGTTTTCCTTCATTTCGCAGCTGTAAATTACGAAGCCATTGTTTTTGTAAATGGTAAAGAAATAGGTCAACACATAGGTGGTTTTACGCCTTTCAATTTTGAAGTAACTGGGCTATTGAAAACTGGGGAAAATTCATTGGTGGTAAAAGTGGACAATAAACGGAAACTGGAAGCAGTTCCAACGATTAACTCCGATTGGTGGAATTATGGTGGCATTACACGTCAAGTAACGTTGATAGAGACTCATAAAACTTTTGTGCGCGACTATTATGTTCAACTTAAAAAAGGCGACAAGAACACCATTAGTGGCTGGGTTCAATTGGATGGAAGTGAGCTCAATAAAACGGTAAAAGTGGAAATTCCCGAGTTGAAAATAACACAACAATTGACACCCGATGCCAAAGGTTATGTTGCTTTTGAAGTGAAAGCAAAACCAACTTATTGGACACCAGAAAATCCAAAATTGTATACCGTGAGGATTACGGTGGGCGATGAAATGATGGCTGATGAAATAGGATTCCGAACCATTGAAACCAAAGGAACACAGATATTATTAAATGGTAAGCAAGTGTTTTTGCGTGGAGTTTGTATTCACGAGGAAGCCGCTTTCCGTAATGGTAGGGCTTATTCCAAAGAAGAAGATATTACGTTGCTGCAATGGGCAAAAGATATGGGTTGTAACTTTGTGCGGTTGGCGCATTATCCACACAATGAGCAAATGGTGCGGCAGGCAGAGCGCCTGGGATTGATGGTTTGGTCGGAAATTCCAGTGTACTGGACTATTCAATGGACCAATCCTGATACTTATAAAAATGCCGAAGCACAACTGACCGATATGATTAACCGTGATAAAAATCGTGCCAACGTAATTATCTGGTCTATAGCCAACGAAACACCACATGGTGCACCTCGTTTGGAATTCCTCACAAAATTGGCGACTAAAGCTCGTACTTTAGACCCAGTAAGATTGGTGGGAGCAGCCATGGAAAAAGAAAGTGTAAAACCCGGATTGATGACGGTGAATGATGAATTGAGCAAGGTGATGGATGTGCTAAGTTTCAATCAATATGTGGGTTGGTATGACGGATTACCTGAAAAATGCGACCGTGTAAACTGGACTTTTGCAGAACAAAAGCCGGTAATTATCAGCGAGTTTGGTGGTTGCGCATTGTATGGTTTGAAAGGTAATAAAACCGACCGATTCTCGGAAGATTATCAGGAAGACCTTTACATTCGTAGCGTAAATATGCTAAAGCGAATTCCTGGATTGGCGGGAACTACACCTTGGATTTTGAAGGATTTCCGCTCGCCTCGTCGCCAATTGCGTGACTTACAGGATGATTTCAATCGCAAAGGATTGGTGTCGGACAAAGGACAAAAAAAGAGGGCTTTCTTTGTAATGAAGAAATGGTACGACGAATTGAAAGAACAGTATAAGTAAGTGATTAATTAATGATTAATCATCTAATTCATTTTAGTAGTAGCAAATAGACTGCTGTAAATTAGCACTAATTTATATTTTAAAACAGTCGATATTCAATCATTTAATGATTGAATATCGACTGTTTTTTGTGTGGAAATATCAACTTCGTTATAGGTTTAATTTAGGTTTGCTCTATCTTCATTTATATATAAGCCTTATATAAACTTCATATATACCTTATTTAAGCCTTAAATAAACTATACATATTTAGATAAGGCTTATCTAAAGTTTATATGTGGTTAATTCAAATAATATAAATATATCGACTATAAATCGACCTTTACCGAACTCTTCACACTCTATTTCTTTTTATTCAAAAAAAAATAGATTAAAACCCAATTCTATCAACTTCATTTCTATTTTCATTTGTTAGGGATACCTATTTCCAACAACTGTTTCCAATTATAGTGCATCCAGTATTATTCTGGTTGGTGCTTCATCTGCCGATATCCATCAAAAAAATACGATTACAGTCAACTAAAAAAAATATTAGTTTTCTGGAATACTCTATGTTTCAGCGTAACTCATTCGTTTTAACATAGAGTTATCATTTTCTAACAACTAATTCGATTCATTTTTGTTTTTGAAAACAGGTGAACTTTACTCCATGAATGGATTAAATTAATCAATAACATTCATTCTTGTTTGATTGAAACCTATTATAGTCATTTTTTTGATTTTAATAATATTCAAAAAATGAGTACATTTGCACTCTTAATTATATGCCCAATTCGTCTTATTCTCAATAATCATTCATCACTAATCATTTATCACTATAAAATATGAGTTTAATTGCCGATACCGGAAGGTATATTTTGTTAATGAAGCGTGTGCTGGTGCTTCCAGACCGACGGAAAATGTTTTTTCGTCAATTTCCCAAGGAATTGGAAAAGTTAGGATTGCAATCTTTGCCCATCGTTGTAATTATTTCCGTTTTTATTGGTGCTATCATGACAATGCAAACGAAGTTGAATACTTCCAATCCTTTGTTGCCCATCTATACTACAGGTTTGGTAACCCGAGATACGTTGTTGTTGGAGTTTTCGTCCACTATCATGTGTTTGATTTTGGCAGGCAAGGTTGGTTCTAATATCGCTTCCGAAATTGGTACCATGCGAATTACTGAACAGATTGATGCACTGGAAATTATGGGTGTAAATTCTGCTAATTATCTTGTTTTGCCTAAAATTATTGCTTTTGTAGTTATGATGCCTTTTTTGGTGATTTTTAGCATGGGTTTGGGTTTGTTAGGCGGTTATTTGGTGGGAGTTTTTACTGACATATTAACTACTGGCGATTATTTATTGGGTATCCAATATGCATTTATTCCATACTATGTGTTTTATTCGGTAGTGAAATCAGTAATTTTTGCATTCATAATCTCTTCTGTAGCTGCTTTCTATGGTTATTATGCACATGGAGGTGCACTCGATGTGGGAAAAGCTAGTACCAATGCAGTTGTAAATGGTAGTATTTTAATTTTGTTTTTTAATATTCTGCTTACTAGTTTAATGTTGAATTAGAAGTTAAATTCTATAATTGAGTAAATTTATCGGATGATTCGATTTCCTTATACGAAACACGAAACACGAAACACGAAATAAAAAATGATTGAAGTAAAAAATATAGAAAAATCATTCGATGACAATCATGTACTGAAAAATGTATCTGCTGTTTTTGAAACCGGTAAAACCAATATGATTATTGGGCAAAGTGGTTCTGGAAAAACGGTCTTGATGAAAAGTATCATTGGTTTACACCGAATTGACAAAGGGCGAATTGAATATGATGGTAGAAATTTACCGGATATGAAAATGCGCGAAATTCGTATTTTGCGACGTGAAGTGGGCATGCTTTTTCAGGGCTCTGCACTATTTGACTCATTGACTGTCCTCGAAAATGTAATGTATCCACTCGAAATGTTTTCAGATAGTTCTATCGATGAAATGACTGAGCGGGCTATTTTTTGCCTCCAACATGTTGATTTGGATGAAAAGGCCTATGGACTAGCACCTTCCGAAATAAGTGGGGGAATGCAAAAACGGGTGGCTATTGCCAGAGCCATTGCATTGCAACCAAAATATCTGTTTTGCGATGAACCAAACTCAGGCCTTGATCCGAAAACATCGTTAATTATTGATAAACTTATTCATGAAATTACGCACGAATTTGACATAACCACCATCATTAACTCACACGATATGAACTCAGTAATGGAAATTGGCGAGAATATAATATTTATCGAAAAAGGAGAAATGGCTTGGCAAGGAAACAAAGATGACATTTTTCATGTTGATAATGAAGCGTTGAACGATTTCGTTTTCGCTTCAGAATTATATAAAAAAGTAAAACAAACAAATCAATGAAAATAATTTCCTATAACGTAAATGGAATTCGTGCAGCACTGTTAAAAGACTTTACACAATGGCTTCAAGCCGAAAATCCAGATGTACTTTGCCTCCAAGAAACAAAAGCACAACCAGAACAAATTGACACCCTACTTTTTGCCGAATTGGGATATACTTCCTACCTACATTCAGCCGAGAAAAAAGGCTATAGCGGCGTGGCCATTATTACCAAACAAGCACCTGATAATGTGGTTATTGGAATGGATTTTCCATTATACGATGGGGAAGGGCGCGTTATTCGGGCCGATTTTGGCGACGTTACTGTTGTTTGTGTTTATATTCCTTCCGGTTCGTCGGGCGATTTGCGTCAAGCTTTTAAAATGGAGTTTCTCAAAGAATTTGCGATTTATATTGCTGAATTGCGAAAAACAAGAATAAACATTGTAGTTTGTGGCGACTATAATATTTGCCATAAACCAATAGATATCAATCATCCCGAACGTCAAAATGGTGTTTCAGGTTTCTTACCCGAAGAGCGAGCTTGGCTAGATGAATATGAAGCTGCAGGAATGGTGGATTCGTTCCGTGTTTTCAATCAAAATGCCGAGGAATACAGCTGGTGGAGTTATAGGGGCGGAGCAAGGTCTCGCAATGTTGGATGGCGCATAGATTATCATTGGGTGAGCGAACCGCTTCGCAACCGCTTAAAATCTGCAGCTATTCTCCAAGATGCCATTCATTCAGATCATTGCCCGGTAGTAGTGGAGTTGGATTAATTTTGACTTAAGCAAAAAAAAGTCTTCACCTTAAAGTGAAGACTTTTTTTATATTTAGTTTTTCCGTAATGAAAAAATGAAGCTAAGTCCACCTGTGGGAACTTTTTTAGCAGAAATATTTCCATTGTGATACAAGATAGCATTCTTCACAATCGCCAATCCCAATCCTGTTCCGCCCATTTTTCGGCTACGGCCTTTGTCTACACGATAAAACCTTTCGAACAATCTACTTAAATGTTCTTCGCCTACTCCAATGCCATTGTCGGTAAACGAAAAGTAGTAAAATAGCTCATCTTCACGATAGCAATTTATTTCAACTATCAGTTTATCACCACCATAAGTTAACGCGTTGTCCATTAAATTACGAAAAATAGAATATATTAACGACCGGTTCCCTTGTATTTTTATGTTAGCTTTAACTTTGTTGATAAGATTACATTCTTTTTGCTCAATTTCTAAATGTAGGTCATTAAGTACATCCAGAATCACTTCGGACAGATTACAGGGCTCTTTATCGAATAATCGCTTGGCTTCGTCCATTTTGTTGAGCATTGAGATGTCTTGTAACAATGAGCTCAAGCGTTGTGCCTGCTGAAATGATCGTTCTATGAAGAACTTTTGACGCTGCGGGTCAAGGTCTGGATTCTCTAGGATGCTTTCCATGAATCCCAATATGCTACTCACAGGGGTTCTCAGCTCATGTGAAATATTCTGAGTTAAATTTCTTTTGAGTTCATTTTCATGTTCTTGAACTGAAATGTCGTTGATGGAAATTTCAAAGGTTTTATCCTGAAAAACAACACATTGTACCGAAAATATTCGTCCGCCTTTTTCTATGGTGATTTTCTTTATATTGAGCTCATTAAACAATAAACTATGATCAATAAACTGGTTGATTTCATTAAATTCTGGTATTGAAAATATTTGATCTGGGCTATCAAATTGCTGATCGGAAAGTATGTTTGAATATTGTACAAAGTGAGAATTAGAAAGAATTTCTTTTTTATCTGAAGAGAAAATTCCCAATCCTTCTTGTGAAATTTGAAGGTGAGTAATCAATTTTTCACGTTCTTTTTTTACTTCCTCCTTTGTTTTCAACTGTAATTTGTACAGTTTCACAATGTTTTTGCTTATTTCGCCCAGTTCATCATTCGGAAATTCAATTTCAGTATCGGGTAATTCTTCTTTTTCGGCTTTTTGGGTAAATACCCTCAATCGGTCAATGGATTGAGTGAATTTTTTGGAGATTAGAAATAATGCCAACACAGACATTATAAATAGAAAAGCCATGAAATTAAGAAATAACATGTTGGCTTTTAGCATACTCACCAAATTGACGTTGTAAGGCAAAGCGCTACGGACATAACCATTTTGAAAACGGTGTGCCAAATAATAATAATCAATTCCTGTGGAGAAAGAATGACGGATGGCTTTCCCGTTTTCAGAGGTTCGTGCCATCACTATTTCAGGGCGATTCAAGTGATTTGCTAAATGAACTTCTTTTTTTACAGATGAATCAAATACAACCACTCCAGCTGTGTCAATGACAGTAACCCGCAAACTCGTATCTGGGAAAAGCCTCACGTAATCTTCCAATAATTCCCAATTTGCCTTTTTTTCTTCAATAAACTTATTGATGGTGAAATTGTAAGTAGTTAGTTGACTGTCAAGTTGTTCTGTTCTAAATTCCTTTTCTCGTTGATACTGAAAAAAGCAAATAATACCCAGCATCAAAAAGAAGATGCTGAAAAAATACAAGAAGATGCGTTTGTTGAGTGTCATGATTTATTTACTATTTATTCATTTTCTGTTTACTATTCATTTGCTATTATTTTACTTACCATTCTTAAATAGTCAATAGTAAATGTCCAAATAGTAAATCTCTTTAGCTTTCAAAACAATAACCATATCCGAGGCGGGTGACAATGTTTTTTCCATATTGTCCAATTTTTTTGCGTAAACGAGTGATATTTACATCAATGGTACGATCTAATACAATCACTTCATCCGTCCAAACCCGTGTAAGCATTTCATCTCTTGAAAAAACACGGTTTTGATTTTCGAGAAATAATCTTAGAATCTCAAATTCTTTTTTTGTAAATGGAATTTCAATACCTTCCAGTTTTACTTTTTTATTGTCCAATGACATTTCCAGTTTCTCGTAAATAAGTTTTTGGTCGATAAATGGTACATTTTTATTCTGTTCACCCCTTCGAATCACAACTTTAACTCGTGCCAATACTTCGCGAATGGAAAATGGTTTTGAAATATAATCATCTGCTCCAATGTTAAAACCAGTCAAACGGTCGGTTTCGGAGTCTTTGGCAGTAAGGAAAATAATCGGAATAATTGCCGTTAATGGATTTGCAGCCAATGTACGAGCCAATTTAAAACCTGACATTTCGCCCATCATTACGTCCAATAAAAGAAGATTGTAACTCGTAATATCTTTTTTTGTAGCATCTTCTGCCGAATATGCTACGTCAACAGTATAGCCTTCTGTTTCAAGATTGAATTGAAGAATTTCACACAAATCTTCTTCATCATCAACTACCAAAATACGGGTTGGATTCATTTCTATTTATGATTAAAAATATGTTACAAAGATATAATAATTTTCCAATTACATAGTAAGTCAATTGAAATAACTTTTATTCTTTGTTTTGGTTAATTATTTTTTTGCTGAATGTTTCAGCACTTTTGCATCAATATAGAAGAAAATTTCTTCGGCAATATTGCTACAATGGTCACCTATTCGTTCGAATTTTCGAAACGTTGACATCAAATGCAGACATTCAAAAGCTCTTTCCGGATTTTTTTGAATATAATTGGCAATAATTCTTGGTGCGTTATTGTTAATCTCGTCCACTTTGTAATCTTCGCTAAATATGGTCGAAGCAAATTCCGATTTTTCATTTTCGAAAGCATCCAAGCCTTGAGTTAGCATTTTATTTATTTGATTAATCATACCACGAAGATTGGTGTCAGAGATTAACTCGACATCAAGTATAATCGATGGATTTGAAATTAATATACGTGATATCCCATATGCAAAATCTGCAATTCTTTCCAGGTTTGAATTGATTTTGAGTGCTGCCAATACAAAACGTAAATCAACCGCCACTGGTTGATGAAGTGCAATTATGTTTTCACAATTATTGTCAATTGTTAATTCATAAGCATCTACTTTCTTTTCGCGCATGGATACCTGCATGGCCAAATCTTTGTCGAATGTCAAAAAGGCTTCGCCTGCATTTGCAACTTGCGAGATAACCAATTTCCACATATCAATTACGTCTTGGCGCACTGTTACTAATTCTTGTTCTAAGTGTCTCATGTTTTTTATGTCTAAAGTCTAAGGTCTAAGGTCTAAAGTCAAAGGTCTAAAGTCAAAGGTCCCTAGTCTTCTATTGTTATAATAATTATATTTTTTTAGGAAGATTATTCGTAATAGAAAAATATAGAGTCAAAAGTCCTTTGTCTTTCGACCTTAGACTTTCGACTTTTTAAAAAATCAACCAAACCTTCCCGTAATATAATTCTGGGTCGAAATTTCTTTTGGATTTGTGAAAATCTTTGTTGTATCATCAAATTCAATCAATTCACCCAGGTAAAAATAGGCTGTTTTATCGCTCACACGTGATGCTTGTTGCATGTTGTGAGTAACAATTATGATGGTATAATCTTTTTTTAATTCGTAAATAAGTTCCTCAATTTTCGAGGTAGAAATTGGGTCAAGTGCCGATGCTGGTTCGTCCATCAATACCACTTTTGGCGAAATGGCCAAAGCGCGAGCAATGCAAAGTCGTTGCTGCTGACCACCAGAAAGAGCAAATGCCGATTTCTTAAGTTTGTCTTTTACTTCGTCCCACAAAGCTGCAGATTTGATAGATTCAATGACCCTTTCTTCAATAAAAGTTTTGTCGTTAATTCCGTTTACTCGTAAGCCATATGCCACATTCTCGAAAATGGTTTTTGGAAATGGATTTGGTTTTTGGAAAACCATACCTACTTTTTTTCGTAGTTCGTCTACACGTACGTTTGGAGCGTAAATATCTTCACCTTCCACCAAAATGCTTCCTGTCATGCGTGTTCCATCAATCAGGTCATTCATTCTGTTGAGAAGTCGTAAAAATGTAGATTTACCACAACCAGAAGGGCCGATTAAAGCAATCACTTTGTTTTGTTCTACTTCAATGTTGATGTTGTGCAGTGCATGAAAATCACTGTAATAAAAATCAACGTTTTTTGCATCAATTGTTAGCATGTTTTTTTAGTCTTCAGTCTTCAGTATACAGTCGCAAGTCAGAAGACTGTAGACTGTGGTCTGCGGACAATTAATTATATTTTTACTTTCTTCGAGAAATAATTTCGTAACAGTGTAGCCAATATATTCACCAAAAGTACTATAAATATTAATACCAACGCTGTTCCGTAAGCAATACTTCTAGAAGCTTCAATATTTGTTCCACTGGTAGTAATTACGTACAAGTGATAAGGCAATGCCATTACTTGGTCAAAAATACTACTTGGCAGTTTTGGTAAGAAATAAGCTGCCACTGTAAATAGGATAGGAGCAGTCTCGCCCGAAACCCTACCGATAGACAGAATTAAACCTGTAATTATATTTGGTAAAGCCATTGGGAAAATCACTTTTCTAATGGTTTGAAGCTTTGTGGCACCTAAGGCGAGACTTCCTTCTCGGTACGAAAAATCAATTGCTTTGAGCGATTCTTCGGTGGTACGAATCACCAGTGGAAGTGAAAGTAATCCCAGAGTGAGTGAACCAGCTAAAATAGAATCACCAAAATGCATTGCATTTACAAATAATGCCATCCCAAAAAGACCAAATACTACTGATGGAACTCCGCTTAAATTGTTGGTCATGATACGAATAAAAGCTGCAATTTTATTTCCAGAAGCATATTCGTTCATATAAATGCCAGACATGATTCCAATTGGGAAACTAAAAAGACTACTTCCCAATACCAGATAAAGTGTACCTACTATGGCTGGGTATATACCTCCTTTTGTCATACCATCTTCTGGCGCTTTTGTTAGAAAGTCCCAACTTATTGCACTAAATCCCTTTGAAACTATAAATCCCAATATCATTATTAATATTAAAACCACCGAATAACTCATCAGTTTAAATATCGTAAATGCTATGGTCTGCGACCAACGTTTTGATGAATAACCCCTAACCCCTGAAGGGGAACTGGAGTTAGTATTTGTTTTTATATTTTTTTTGTCTTTCATATATCGTTTTAAATAATCAACAGTAATATTTCTTGTTCCCCTTTAGGGGTTAGGGGTTCTCTTTCTCAATACTTCTTTTTTCCAATAAATTCAATGCTAATACTTATCACCATTGTAATTAGAAAAAGGATACATCCCAAAGCAAATAATGCCTGGTAATGACCGCTACCCACCGAAGCTTCCCCAAGCTCTGCAGCAATGGTGGCAGGAATGGTACGAACAGGTTCTAAAAGTGTGTGTGGTATTACTGCTGCATTACCAGTCACCATCAATACGGCCATAGTTTCACCGATAGCACGTCCAATGCCCAATACAGCAGCGGAAGTGATTCCAGATTTTGCATAAGGAATAATTACTTTGTATATTGTTTGCCAATGCGTTGCTCCCAATGCCAAACTGGCTTCTTTAATGGAACGAGGTACTGTACGCATGGCATCTTCGGCTACGGTAATGATAGTAGGCAGCGCCATAATTCCCAAAACAATACTTCCTGCCAATGCAGTTTCACCAACTGGCAGTTTGAAAAACTCTTGTAGAAATGGTACAATTACAACCAGTCCAAAAAAACCATAAACAACCGATGGAATTCCAGCAAGCAGCTCAATGAGTGGTTTTAATATGTTTCTAACACGCATGGAAGATATTTCAGCCAGATAAACCGAAACGGCAATTCCAAAAGGGAGTGAGAGCAATATTGCACCCAGACTAACCCAAATTGTACCTAATAGGAGTGGTAGTAATCCATATTGTGGTGATGGGCTTGCTGTTGGATACCATTCGTTACCTCCAAAAAAATCACCTGGCTGCAATGTTTCGTGTTTCAGTAAAGTACCGTCAAACTTTTTGGAAACATATTGTTCGGGGAGAAACAGAATGATTCCAGGATGTTTAGCCGTTAGTTCGCTGGCTTTTGCGGGTATATTTTCAAATGAAGCACCAAGTTCCTCCTCAGTATAATATTTGGTTAGGTCGCTCAAACGTACTACTTCAATTGGTTCTTCCTTTCCTCCAAGTTCGTCCCAATTGGTAATTTTGGCATCAAATATTTCTTTAATTTGATAAGATGATAGTTTCTTTACAGGATTTGATTTGTTCATGGCCAATACATAGCCTTTTTCAATCACAGGGCTATTGAATAAACCTGTTGCTTCTTTGAATAAAAAAATGATGATTAATAAGATGGTAATACTTGTTACACTTCCGCTTATCAATAAAGCACTTTCAACTAATTTTTCGAGGAATCGTTTCACGTTGAATATTGGTTTAATAATTCACTGCAAAGTAATGAAATAGATATTAAGACGAAATGAAGAACATGTTACAATGGTGTTACGGCTAATTATATTGTCGGCAGAACATTCTAAATATCTGTTTATCTATTATTTATATAATTGCCATATTTGTTGACTTTCAAATTATTCCACAAAATATATATTATTTTGAAATGTATATTTCAAATTTATACTATTCCAATAGAAAAATACGAACCATTTAGTTTTGTAACAGCATTGTCACATATTTGGCAAAGACTTGTAATGTGGTCTCTGTTACTTTGCACCGTAAACTAAAAATAAAAAAACAAATTCAAATTTACAAACTAAATTCAAATTCAAAATGAAATTAAAAAGTACAGCTATTATTGCATTAGGTCTTATTATGTCGGCCGTTGCTTTCTCGCAAGAAGAAAAAGTGGATTCACTTAATGTACACGAACAACGCATTACTTCATTAGAAGATGCAACTTTGCAAAGTAAAAAATTGAAATTCAGTGGATATATCCAAACTGAATGGCAATCATCTCAAATTGACGTTAACGGAAATGCTTCACAAGACATGAAAGTGGGTGCAGGTGCAAATGCTGCTGAAAAAGCTGATGCTATTGCAACTCCAGGTTCTTCATTCAATCGTTTTGGTGTACGTCGTGGTCGTTTGAAAGCAACTTATACAGATAATGGTTGTACAGGGGTTGTTTACATAGATGCTACAGAAAAAGGAGTAGTTCTTAAAGAAGCTTATGTAGCTGCTTTAGACCCTTGGGCTGGAATTCTTACTTTAAAAGGTGGTATTTTTAATAAACCATTTGGCTACGAAATTGAATATTCATCTTCTTCACGTGAAAGTCCAGAAAGAAGTCGTGTTATCCAAACTTTATTTCCTAATGAAAGAGATTTAGGTGGTATGATTACTTTACAAGCACCTAAAGGTACACCTTGGAGTGTATTGAAACTTGATCTTGGTTTACTTTCAGGTAATGCAATTGGATTGGATAGCAAGAGTAAAAAAGATTTAGTTGCTCACTTAAATTATACGAATTCTACTCCAACTTTCAAATATGGTATTGGAGCATCAATGTATAACGGTTATGTATTTCAACCAACAAGAAATGTATATTCAATAGTAGATAATGTTTTCAAAGTAGATAGTACATCTACAAACAAAAATGGTTTTGCCAATAAACAATACTATGGTTTAGATGCTCAATTCAGTATTGCTTCAGTTGCTGGTTTAACAACTATACGTGGAGAGTATTTATTCGGAACACAACCAGGAAGTGGCTCAAGCACAAAAAGTAATGACTTTAGTATAAGTCCTGCAGCAAGTCCTACTACAACAACAACTTCAGTTTTAGGTACTGATGGAAAAACCATCACATCAACTTCCACTACAGTTACTGTTCCTTCTGCAGTTATTACAAGCGATGCATATTTACGTAAGTTTACAGGTGGTTACATTCAATTATCTCAAGACATTGCAGATACAAAACACACTATTTCTGTGAAATATGATTTTTACGATCCTAATGCAGGAATTTCTAAAGATAATATTGGTGCTGCACTTACTGCCGATCAAAAAGCTGAAAATACTGCTGCAACTGCTGCAAAAAGACCAACAACTTATGTAGCTACAAATAAAGCTGATATTGCTTATTCTACAATTGGATTTGGTTATATGTACCGTATGAATAATAACGTGAAATTTATGGTTTACTATGATATGCCATTAAACGAAACTTCAGCTGCATTGACAACTGCTGGGTCAGATTTCACTAGTGCTCTAAAAGCAAACTTGCTTACTGTTCGTATGCAATACAAATTCTAAAAAATACTTACAAACAAATTCTAAAAAATACAACAAAAAACGAAAAATGAAAAAACTAATTTTATCAGTAATGATGATTTGCGCAATCGCTCCATCATTCTATGCTCAAAAAATCAAAGGTAGTGACACTGTATTACCATTGGCACAAAAAGAAGCTGAAGTATTTGGCAAAAAAACAGGTAAATCAGTTACCGTAATTGGTGGTGGTAGTGGTGTTGGTATTGCAGCCTTATTGGAAGGTACTACCGAAATCGCAATGTCTTCACGTAAAATGAAATTCGACGAAAAAGCAAAATGTCAAGAAGCAGGTAAGGCTATCGTTGAAAAAACAATTGCTTATGATGCATTGGCAGTAATTGTTAATCCTTCAAATGGTGTAACTAATTTGACTCGTGCTCAATTGGAAGGTATTTTCACTGGTAAAATCAAAAACTGGAAAGAAGTTGGTGGTTCAGATTTGAAAATCACTCCTTATTCTCGCGAAACAAGTTCAGGTACTTATGAATTTTTCAAAGAACACGTAATGTTGAATAAAAACTATGCAAATGCTATCTTAAGTATGCCTGCCACAGGTGCTATCGTTCAGTCGGTAAGCCAAACAAAAGGTGCTGTAGGTTATGTAGGATTGGCTTATTTGAATAGCAGCGTAAAAGCAATTCATGTATCATTTGACGGTAAAACTTTCGTTGAACCTTCATTGAAAACTGCTGTAAATAAAACATATCCTGTAGTTCGTCCTTTGTTTTTCTATTACGAAAAATCAAAAGAGAAAAACTACTTGGCACTTGTTAACTTTATTCTTTCTGAAGAAGGACAAGCAATTGTAGAAAAAGTTGGTTATGTACCAGTAAAATAATTTATAGGTAATTTCTTTAAAAACCGTTATTGAACTTTAGTTCAGTAGCGGTTTTTTTTTGAATTCGGAGTATGCTATTAAATAGCAAGAAATAAGTAGTTATTTTAGGCTGTTTATTATTACAATAGTTCGTTATAAAATAAGATTTTTTGAACGCAAAGACGCAAAGTTGCAAAGCCGCAAAGAAAAACTGAAAGTTTTTGTCTTTGCGTACTTTATTTTCTTGTTGATTATAACAATAGTTCGGTAAAAAATAATTAGCATTTAAGCGGCAATAGTGCCGTA